>CAZOXC010000028.1:0-13093 GCA_964583205.1 uncultured Pirellulaceae bacterium
ATAAGAAACTTACTGAGGTTACAATGTTGATGCACGCATTCCTGGTTCTGGCATTCATCGGCTGTTTACTGTTATGCTTTGCAGTAACCATACCTAAGCCCAAACAAAGTCCTTTTTAATATCGTCTATTTTGGTTATTCCAGGCTGAAATTCGTTGGCTCGATTCGCACTTACAATTTTTCTCAGCGCGTTTTTGCTGTTCCAGGTTCAGCCGATGATCGCCAAGTTCATCCTTCCCTGGTTTGGTGGAACCAGTGTCGTCTGGACGACCTGCTTGATGTTCTTCCAAGTCCTCCTGGTTGCGGGCTATGCCTACGCTCACGTTCTTAATCGCTATTTCAAGCCTCGCCTGCAGCTGATTATTCATACGTTTTTCCTGTGCACAGCATGTTTGCTACTGCCGATCCGACCCTCAGATTCGTGGAAGCCTGACGGTGGTGGTGATCCTGCTCTGCAAATCAGTTTGCTGCTACTGGCGACTGTGGGTTTGCCCTTCTTTGTTTTGACGACCACCAGCCCGCTGATCCAAGCCTGGATGGCCAAGTCACTTCCGGACAAGTCACCTTATCGACTCTACGCCCTTTCCAACGTCGGCTCGCTGTTGGCCCTGCTGAGTTATCCATTTTTGATCGAGCCCTGGTTGAACCTGACCCTGCAATCCACTTGCTGGTCACTTGCGTTCGTATTTTTTGCGCTGCTGTGTTTTTGGAGCGGTTGGCAATTTCTCAAAGCCAGCCAACACGCAGACCAAACAACCGAACCCGTTGCAACCTTGTCAACTGACGAAGCGTCGAACCAATCTTCGTCCCAATCGTTGTTGAGTGGCAAAAAACTGATCATCAGTTTGCTGTTGTGGACTTTATTGCCGGCGGCCGCATCGGTCACGCTGGTCGCTTCCACCAACTTGATGACCAACGAAATCGCTGCCGTACCATTCTTGTGGATCGTTCCGCTCTGCCTTTATTTGCTGACGTTCATCATCTGCTTTGACCATCCGCGCTGGTATGTCCGGCCGCTGGTGTGGTTTTTGATGGTGGCCAGCGTCATTTTCGGCTGCCTGTTAATGAATTCGGGTATCCAAACCGGGATCGCCTTCCAGTTTCTGGGATACTCGGCGGTCGTATTCTTCGTTGCATTCGCCTGCCATGGTGAACTGGCCAGGATAAAACCTGAGCCGGGACAATTGACACTGTTTTTCATGATGGTGGGAATCGGCGGAGCACTGGGTGGAATTTTCGTCGCCATCATCGCGCCTCGGATATTTAATGATTTGCACGAGTTCTTTGTTGGCTTGTGGGTCGCACCTTGCGTATTGTTTCTGGCACTGATTTTTCAATTTTCGAGCCTGGAACGACAACAAAAAGAAAACGAGTCTCCGAAAGCCAAACCAACTGCCGCGCCTTTTCGCCGCTTTGTGCAAATTGGCAATCTGGCCTTGTACACCGTGTTGGCAGCCGTGACAGCCGCGTTTGTGATCGGATCTTACAACTATTACGAATCTGAACTTGATCCCGATGAAATGATTTTTCGTGAACGGAGTCCTTACGGCATCCTGATTGTCAATGATTACGAAGAATATCAAATGCGGGAGTTGATCAATGGCCGGATTGAACATGGCGTTCAATGGAAAGAAGATTATTGGCGCACTCAGCCAACGTCTTATTACGTAAGACCAGAATATTACGACGACAACCTCGAATACTCGGAATGGTATTTCAAGAACGGCAGCGGACTGGGGGTAGCTTGCGAGTACTTCAGGCAACGCGAAACGGGCCCCCAATTCGAATTAAATATCGGAGTGGTTGGCCTGGGCATCGGAACAGTTTGTGCTTATGCAGAACAAGGTGACCTGGTTCGTTTTTACGAGATCAATCCCGAGGTCGAACCGGTCGCGCGCGAATACTTCACCTACATCGATGACTGCCGAGGCGAATTCGAGGTCGTTTTGGGCGACGCTCGACTGCAACTGGAAAAAGAGCTCAAAGAAGATGATATCAAGTTCGATCTGCTGGTGATCGATGCGTTTAGCAGCGATGCCGTGCCAACTCACCTGCTGACGCTCGAGTGTTTTGAAACCTATCGACGCAGGCTTAAAGAGAACGGCATTTTGGCAGTTCACGTTTCCAACCGGTATTTGTATCTGGAAACCATTGTGGAAAACCTCTCCCGGGAACTTGATTATCCGGCAACTCTGATCGACGTGGACGACCCTTCTTCGACCTGGGTTCTATTGAGCGATGACCCGGTGTTTCACGAGATACAGCCAGTGGCTTCTGCCGGATTGGATTTTCCAGAATCGAAAACCGACATCGTGTGGACCGATGACTTTGCGCCAATTTTTCCAATCGTTTATTACGAAGAAGGTTTAGGCGAAAACTTTCTGTGGTTTTTCAAAGATCCAGAAGAATCGGACGAAAACGACTCCGTAGATAATTCCGAAAGCGAAACTGACTCGATTGAGCAGTTAATTGAGGAGCTTGAGCAATATTAATGCTTGAGAAGGCATTTTTTTGCACTCTTCAATCTAAACAATTCGAGCCGTTCAGTTCATAATTCACTTTGCCGATTTCGGAGAACTCGTTCGGAGATCACTTCCATGCCCATTCAGTTCCGTTGCAACTCTTGCCAAAAACTACTCAAAGTTCCGGACGATTCCGGCGGCAAAGGCTGTAAATGCCCCCATTGCGGCGAGCAGATGAAAGTACCCCTGCCGTCGACCCCAGTCGCACCAGGTCCCGCCGCACAAGTTCCAGTTCCTTCCAATCCCGTTGTACCACCAGGGTCCGTTCCTGGAACACCTGCACAGGGACCCGGAACTTCGATTCCATCCAGTGCTGGCACGCCGCAATCCAGTTATCCAATGCCGCCCGGCTATCCTGGCAAACCAACTCACGGCACACACAATCCCTATTCGGCTCCGCAATCAACTCCCGGACCGCAAGTACCGATGATGGGTGGGGGCCAAATGAAACTCCCTCATCGCGGCGGTCTGATTGTGGGACTGGGAGTTACGAGTCTGATCTCCGGCCTTGTTACGGTCTTGATGTGTCCCTGTTGCGCCCCAATTGGACTTCTAACAACGGTGGTGGCTCTGAGTACAGGAATTCCAGCCTGGATCATGGCCTCGCAAGATGTGAAGTCGATGCACCGGGGAACCATGGATGCCTCCGGAATCGGCTCAACCAAAACAGGCAAGGTTTGTGCGATTATTGGAATCGTGATGTGCGTGATTGGCATCGTACTGTCATTCGCCCTCTTTATCATTAGCGCGTTAACACCACCTTCCGGTTTCAATAACTTCGACGACTTCAATAGTTTTTGATCTACTTGAAGCTCGTTGACGGATTACTTGAGTCGGATCATTACTGGGCAATGGTCCGAACCCATGACTTCGCTGAGGATCTGCGCATCCACCAATCGATCGCGAATCTTCTTGTGAACGAAAAAGTAATCCAGTCGCCAGCCGATATTTTTCTCACGAGCGTTCGTGCGGACGGTCCACCAAGTGTACTTGCCGGGACTTTGATCGAATTCGCGAAACGAATCCATGAAACCAGCGCTTTCCATGTGGTCGATCGCCTGACGTTCTTCCTCGGTAAAGCCAGCGTTGCGTTTGTTTGACTTGGGATTGGCCAAGTCAATTTCTTTGTGAGCAACATTCAGGTCACCGCAAAAGACAACCGGCTTGCGGCGATTCAGTTTCTTAAGATAGGCCAGAAACGCTTCATCCCACTGCACTCGATAGGGCAAACGCAACAAACCTCGTTTAGAGTTCGGGGTGTAAACATTCACCAGATGAAAGTCTTCGAATGTGGCCGTTACGACTCGACCTTCCTGATCATGTTCATCGATACCAATTCCCAATACCGTTCTTTTGGGTTCGGTTTTTGACCAAATCGAAGTTCCGCTATAGCCCTTTTTGAATGCACATGCCCAGCTACGGTGATAACCAAGATCGTCGGCCCAGCCCAAATCGACTTGCTCCGGAGTAGCCTTGGTTTCCTGCAGACAAATCACGTCCGGCAATTCAGACTCGATAAACTCTCGAAAGCCCTTTTTTATACAGGCTCGAATTCCGTTCACATTCCAGGATATCAGTTTCATCCCTCTATTGGACTGGTTTAGCGAATTCCGGCAACGGGTCTCCGGAAACCAGGCTTTCTCCAGCCTGCCAGAATCGAAAACATCAACGTTTTTCCCGCGAAAACAGCAAAAAACAACTCAATCCCAAACAACTTTCGAATTTTGGAAAATTTTCCTTTCCCCTGTCGGTCACAGCGACCGCAATGCAATTTATCGGTAATGGCATTTAGAAAACGGGGCACAATCATGAACTCAATTTCAATCACATTAAGCTCATTGAATCTGGAACCTGGCCTGGAACAACAAGTCCGCGGAGCACTTGTCACACTTCAGAGAAAACAGAAAGACCGTAAACGCTCACGCCGCTGGCAAATCTACTTGTTGACCGCCATGTTGTGCTGGATCGTTTCGGTTTCCATGTACGATGTCTACTGGTCATTCAAAACACAAGACGTACTGATCCACCACGAAGAGAATCCTTTGGGAGTATTGTTGATCAACGCCGACGGTGGCGACATTGCGTTGTTCATGACCCTCAAATCACTGGGCAACCTGGTTGTACTGATCACCGTTCCATTACTTTACATGTACAAACGTTGGTGGGGTCTGACTGTTGCATCCGGACTGTCATTGGGACAAGCCACTTTGATGTTCTACCTGAATTTCGGACACCTGTTGAATTAATCGTTCCAAGCATTGACTTGCAAACACTTTTTGCGATGGCGGGGCCTCTAATGCCAAAAACCCCCCACCCCGCCATCGCGATTTTTTTTTGAGAACAAGGGATCATGTTCAAACCATTTCACACCATCAGTCTGGTCGCGCTGAATGGACCAGAGACTGGTAAAAGCTGGAAACTGCCTCGCAACTGCGATCTGATCGTCGGCCGAAGCTCGAACTCGAATATCGGTTCATCAGATCCTTACGTGTCGCGATCCCACTGTCGCATCTATTTCGACAACGATGTTCTTTGTATCGAAGATCTGGGCAGTGCAGGTGGGACTCGAGTAAATTCCAGATCAATCCTGCATTGTGAATTGAATAACGGCGACCACCTAACACTGGGAAACAGCCGGTTCGAAATCAGACAAACCTGGGTCGGACAACGTTTGTGGGATCGATTCCGAGAACAACGTCAGCGCAATAAAAATGCTGACCAAAGGCTCTCCAAGTTATCGGCAGAGCCTTCGGTCAGCAATATTTTTTAGAACAAAAACCGTATTCTCTAGACCAGTTCCTTGATCTTCTGGACAGCTCGATACTTGGCATCGCTGACTCGCGCCGGAGTCGTCGACAATTCGTCTGCAATCTCAGGAATTGACTTGCCGTCAAGTATCCTGTGAATTACCTGCCGTTGTTGTTGTCCAAGGTTCTCGTCACAAACTGCCTTCAGTTTGGTAAGTTTTTGTTCACGTTCTTCAATTTCGATACTCGTTTGTTGATCGGCGACGTCATAACCATTCAAGGGAACCGTTGACGTTCGACGGGTCGTTCGCTTACTGATTCGCCACACGGCGCGATTGAGTTCGCGTCGTTGTTCGCAATCAGTGTTCGAAATCGCTTCGCCCAAATCCTGCTCATTCATGCGTTCCAGCAATTCCAGGATTACCTGCTGAGTGCAGTCATCCCAGTCGTCGCGTGGAATACGAGCGTTCCGCCAGCTTGCACAGCAATAACTCTGAACTTTCTCGAACACTTCAGCTCGAGAATTCATCTGGGCGTCAGCCGACACCACAAACATCAGACCTGCCATCGCACCGGCGACCGCACCAATTCGCGCTTTGGACTGAATTCTGGTAAGCCGATTTGTCATCGCTAACCTCCTTCGATTCACAAAATGTCAGTCAAGTATGAATTGACCTATTTATTGCGAATCTCGTACCAAAGGCAAGTTTCAAGAAATCAAAGCCACAGAAACCCAGTAAAACCGGGATATAAAACTTGAAAAGACAAATTTGGCTTGGCGACAGTCGGCTGACGCAATTGTCAATCTAGGCAAGGTCCGACCGCTCGCGGGACACCGTTGGCGCGTTGGATTGAATAAAGTCAGATTCGGGAACCGCGTCGCTGTCCACATCAAACCAATCGGGTTTAAATCGAATGAATCCGCCAGTCGGAGAATTCGATTGCGATTTTTGAATCGCCAGGTTGGCTGTCAATGCGATCACTGCGTCCGCCAGCGCGACCTCACCATTGCAACGTGGCTGGTTGTCCCAGTCACCTGTGCTGATACACCAGGCCCAGTGTTCAATCTCTTCCTTGTAGCCGCGGCTAACAGGTGCCGAAGATTCGGCCGCCTGCGCAGGAGCCGGATCACCACTGGCCGAAGTATCCAACACGGCAGATTGATCATTTCCTTTGACGCCAATTCGAGTCGTTTTGTCCTTAAGCGGATAGAGCATCACGTATTTTTCTCGATCCAGAACCAGCGTTCCTTTGGTTCCGTACACATGCTCTCCGTAGCCGCCATAGCCGTTTCCGTTGATCGACGAGTAACTCACTACAATCTTTTTGTTATCGGATTCTTCGTAGGACGGAATGCCGGTCCTCTCATTGGGGTATTCCAGAACCTTATCCTGATATCCCGCTTTGAAATCGTAGTCGTACCCTTGACCTGGAAACTCGAACGAGCAGTAAACATGGTCCGCAGCATCCCGGTCACCCGGGAACAGATGCCTGCCACCGATGCCGTGTACGGTCATCGGATGGACGTGATGCCCAACTTTTTTACTTAGTGCCGATATTAAAATACTGGAAGCGTCCAATTGATGACTTCCCAGTTCGGCCATCAGTCCGCCACTGGTTCGGTCCCACAACCGCCACCGCACCAACTCCTCCAGAGCCGAGCGCATCCTTCCATCGTTTCGGATTTGCGGATCGTTGACGTATCCGAATTTTTCGGCCGCGACCGTTTTATCAAGATCCCATTCGGTCCATTGACGAATCTGTTTTGAAAGTCGCTCGGCGGACCTTGAATCGGCTTTTTTCAGCGCATTTTTGTACTTGCCAAGCTGTTCGCCGATCTTGTCATAGACCTTGTCGCCTCGACCAATTTTTTCTCCGCCCGGAATTGGCGGTGCCCAGGAATCACTTCCGGGCATGTTGTTGCGATGCCATTGGGCACGTATATGATGAATTTCTCCCAGCAGTCCCCATTTCACGAGATTCACGGCGTTATCGTAAAGAATGCTGTAATGTCGCTGGTGCCCAACTGAAAGTTGACGCTTCAACTCGTTGGAAGTTCGAGCCATCAACTTGCATTGCGCGATGTTGCGAGCCATAAGTTTTTCGACCAGCACATGCTTGCCGGCACGCATCGCTTCGATGGCAACCTTGGCATGCAGGTGCAAAGGCAGTGCGATAATAATGCCCTCGACCCGATCGTCGTTGATGACGTCGCGATAATCTTCCTTGACCTGCACGTTCTTTCTGGCTTCTTCTTCAGTCTCCCATCCGAAAACGCTCATAAGGCCCGGGCGGGCCACGAGTGCATTAGGGGTGGCCCAGTCACCGTGAAAAGCTCGGTGAATACTGGAAGGCCGAATATCGCAAATCGATACCACCTCGACGTACTCAGGATTCATTGCACCAATCAGCACGTTACCTTCATCGCCGGTTCCAATGACGCTGATGCGAATGGGTCGCCGAGGCTGGTTGTAGCCGAAATACATCGCGCCCAACCCGGCAGCGACACCCGCACCACCAGCAATCGATTTCTTCAGGAAATCTCGTCGATGGATCTCATCAAATGCGGAAACCGCCGAGTAATAATTGTCTTGTCCGACTTGTCGTTCTTCGGGTGATAAATTCATTTTCAATTCGATGCAAAGTTATTTTGATCTCAGCGAGTTTCGACAGGCGAAACGGCAGGTTGCTGTTGACGAGAGAGGAAAAAATCCAGGCCTCCGTACCGGCCGGCGCAGGTTGCGAAAACGACCAGCAAGGAAAACAATTCGATGATTTGCAGCCACGTGTCCTGGCTACCGGCAACCCAGAATGGCTGACTCAGAATTACTGAAGCCAGAAAGATAATCGCCGACAAGGATGCGAATCGAGTAAACAACCCTAGCAGCAGAAGTACACCAATGATTGTGTCAAACCAGGGAATCACTTGATCCACAATTGACTTCATGGAATAGCTTCTGCTGTACGGTCGATGAAGTACGACTGGACCAGATTGTGCCTGCGAATCGTTGGCAAGTGCGTTCACCTGTAGTTCCAGAGAATCCCACATCGCTCCAATATCAGAAAACCACTTGGCGCTGTCTCCCCGCCGCTCGGCCCAAACCGTACCGACTTGACCGCGCAACGACTCGACCTGGTTAACGACTTGCTTACCATTGGCTCCATCCTGCTGGAATCGATTGAGTCGGTCGGCCGTATTGGCAAAATGGATTATGTCTTCCTCGTAGACCTCAAGGTAAGTTGTGAGTTCCTGTTGATGCGCCTCCAGTATTTTAGCGGCATCGGAATTCTGGCTTTCGATACGCTTGATCTGGGACTCAATTCGTGAACGGTCTGACGAGTCAGCTTGAGCCGCTTTGTCACGCAATACTTCCAGCCTCAACGGATCGCCGAATCTTAGCTGCTCAGCAGCCTGTTCGACAAAATCATCCCAAATGGCGAATGTGATTTTTGAATCAATCGTCTTCGGGGTTGATGAACCCTCTAAACCCTGCTGACTAATACAAAGTCGATAGTGACCATCGTGATCATCCAGCATCCCGTGGTAGAGAGGCGCCAAGGGTCCCTGAGCCATCGACAGAAACGGACCGGAATCGAATCCGTTTTTTATTTTATCCGTACCTTCGGTGAAAAAATGGTAACCAATGACCATGCGCAGGATCATCAATGCCACGAAGGCGGTAACCAGATGCCAGCGTTTAAGTCCAGTCACGAAAAATCACTCTTTAAAATACAGCAATTGTTTGAATCATTATCCTTGAAAACCGCAATTTCGCAAACGACCCAACTGGAATTTGAAAACGCCCAATCGGAATTGCTGGCTCAACCAATCACAATTCCAAAGACGCACACGATTCAGAACTTACAATGCAAAGCCTATAAAGGCAGAGCTTTCAAGGAAGTACCCGAGCGTGAAGGGCGACTGGCGGCAAACGTCCAACAAGCCACCCGTTGAACGATTTTTGTCATTGTCCACGCGATGACAGTATCTGTTGCAATTCCTGGCGGAGAATTTCCAACTCGTCGGCATGCTTTTTTTCTTCTTCGACATTGCCCAGCCGTTTGTTCACTTCCACCAGCGACTGTCTGATTGGGATACTTTTTTCAATCTTACTCACGGCATAATCCAACTCTTCTTTGGCCTCAGGCAGCCGCCCCAGATTAAGTAGAGCGTTTCCACGAGTATGATTCAAATTGGGAAAATTCGGCCAAACTCCGATTGCCGAGTCAATCACTTTCAAAGAGTCTTCCGGGCGTTGATGACTTTCGTCTCCCATTCGAAACGCGACCGAGTTCACAATTGGAATCGTCAAATCGTTAATCGAACGAGCAATCGCAAAGTGCGATTTGGCCTCGGCCGAGCTGCCATACAAAGACGCTCGAATACCCAGAATCGCATGGCGAACTTCTGTTGGTGATTCATCCAGTGACTCGACTCGCAACCAGTCTTCAACCTGGCCGGTAGCAGTTTCCTCATTCACGCAAAGTTCAAGCATCCTGTCGATTGCTTCGGAATTGCGGTGATTGGCCAACAGAGCTCGTGAAAGAGCAGCAAACTGCTGGCGAAACACAGTTACATTGGTCGGGTCTCCCAGCTCTTTGGAGAACTCGACCAGCAGCTCGCACATCACCGAACGATATTGAGCGCGGACTGCCTGGTCGCTTGATTGCCGCTGTGCCATCAAAACCGTTTCTTCAGCTTTTTCGTACTGCCTTGAGGCCAAATAGCATTTGGTACGAAGCAGCCAGGCTTCAAGGCTGTTTGGATAGGTCGCGGTTATCTTGCTGAGTTGACTAACGGCATCGTTGACTTCGACGTTGGCTTGACCAAAATCGCCATCTTCTACCAGCATCTCGATGAATCGAGGATACGCGGACAACTTCATCAACTGCATACGAACACTGACGTCTGCATTGGGAGGGAACTCAAAGCCAACGATCGATTTCAAAATCGCTTTCGCCGAATCGCGTTTTCCGATCTCGTCACGAATGTTGGCCATGCCCAACATCAGTCTCAAATCATCATCGCGTTGTTCAAGCGCATACCCCAGGTGTCGCTCTGCGTAAGCAAGTTTCGTATCGTTGTCCGCATCTTCCAATCCGGGCTGGTTGGCGGCCAACCATTGATGCGCGCCGGCAAAACCTGGCCGATCATCGGGGCCCAGTTGCTGAATAATGCCGATACCGGATTCTTCTTCACCCATTTCGATTTTTGAAACGGCATAAGCCAGTTTCAATTCGTCAGCTTCGGGATCCTCGCGAACAAGCCGGTTTAAATAAACCAATGCAGAACCATAATTCTCACTGGCAATCATGTTGTACGCCCGGGAAGTGTACGAGTTAGTCACAATGTTCTGGTGATAGTATCGAGCCAACCCGACTACCACGACTAAACTCACACCAGCAAGCAATGCCGGCAGTCCGAACAAGAATGCTTTTCCAGATCTCGAACTTGACCAACTGAAAATGACAAACGAAAAGAATGCGAAGAGCAGATAAAAAGGAAAAGCCAGAATCGACAATATTGGATTTTTCCCACGGAGCGCTCGCTCCATATCTGCATCCGGATCACGTTCAAATAACTGAGCCAGTTTTCTAAACGGCGCACCAATCAGCCTGGTAAGAGAAAACCCTTCACGAAATCCGTCATCATTTCTTCTGGCCATCTTTTATATCAATTATTATTACCAGGTTGACTCGGATCATTCTGTTGAGGCCGTCGAGCTTCCAAGCGTTCGATCTTTGCTCGATAAATGTTGGCATCTCTCTCTAGATTAACTTGGCGAAAACAAGCTTCAATTGCTTCCAGAAGTTTTATTTCTTCTGGCCGCCGTTTCTCGACCTCGCGAAAATCTCCAATCGCCTTCTCGTACTGGCGACGGATCATATAGATGTGGCCACGAGTATCTCGGTAGCCGACCTGATTGGGATCCAACTGGACCGCCTTTTCGGCAAATTCCAGCGCCCGCTCTGGATCGGATTGCCTGATCGAGTACGCCAAGTTATTCAAAATGACGTGATTATCGGGCGCTCGCTCCAAGCCGGCTTCCAACAACTGAATTCCCAATTGTCGATCACCGTTAAGAACCTCGTAACTCCCGGCGATCTGTAATTCTGTAACGTCAGCAGTGTCCGGACTGTTGCGAGGATCATAAAGCTGGCGAGCGGCCAGGGCAATTGTCCGATTGCTACTACCCAGGATTGTAAGTTGCCGACGAACCCGCAAACTGGACGAATCCAGCCGAAGCGCCTTGGCGAGCTTGCCTAAATGGGATTCGAATCGAGTCTCGCGTTGCGCGGCGGACAAGAATTCCATCCCAATCAGCATATCCATTGCCCAAAAATAATTCACCTGACTGATCAGATTGTCCAAGACCACCTTGTCTTCAGCGCTTTCCAATGTTTCGCGTTTGTCCACCAGGATTTGTTCTGCTTCAGGAAATTGCCGCAACAGGACATAACAGCGGACAAACCGTTCCCACAATGGAAAATTTTCGGGGTACTGTTCAGCCATCCGGCGATAATCTTCCAGCGAATCTTCAATCAACGGCGTCGCTTCCGGTAGACGATCAAGCGCGCCCAGAATCCGCACAATTTTGAATATGAATACCGGGAATTCTTCTCGATAGCGTTTGTATATCTCAAGCGCTTCTTCCAAATTACCCTTCTGGAAATTCAAATCTGCCAACTTGATATTGGCTTCAACGTTATTCGGCTCAAGCCCCAACGCTAAATCTAATTGCGACTGAGCAAAATCCAGCGGAGAAATAGTCTTCGTGAGCAAGGCCTGTCGTATTGCTGTGTCTGCCCGAAAGATGTGCGCTCGAGCATGTCCCGGATTGTCTCTTGGCGCCAACCCCTTCAATAATGTTCGGCTGAGAGCCAAATCTCGTTCGGCCAACGCGATTTGAAACAATTCGAACTTGTAGTCCAACTCTTCCGGCTCGATCTCGACCAACTTCGTCCAATAAATCTTCGCTCGATTCAATTGCTTTTTACTGAGATCTTCATCGCCATCCCGATTTGCCTGAGCCGCCTTCGCAACGGCATCCTGGGCCGCACGCTCATAATTTCGCTTGATACCCGACTCTGTCCCGATCCAAGCCCAAAGCAATGTACCCATCAGAATTATTGCCACAAACAACGAAGGAATGGCTAACAACAATGCCCGTCCACGATTGGGACTATGCCATAGCCCAAGCAAGGTACTCAGCGGCACCAATACACAATCCGCAAGGAAAATGAACAAGCGCTTGAAAAAGAAAAGTACGGTGTGCATTTTAATACGTGGCCGAACCGGCAGTGCCGTGACCTGTTTGAGTGAATCGGAAGGGTTCCCTCTTATTATGTTATCAACAATGCATTCATTGAAGTACCTGCATTTCTTACTAGCACTTGATTTGTGAACAAACTCCCACCCAGGATTCCAGAGTCTCCAATCCTCCTGCCCACCGAATAGTCATTGACTTGCGAATCAAATTGCTGACTTTCGCCAGCTCTCCGAATTTCAAACAAGCCTGCTGGCGACCAAGTAGGTGCTTTTGCTCTGGTCACAACCAATCCAATCACCCAAAAAATGCTTAGAAAACGCAATTCCGACACAAACCGGCAAATCGATTATTTCATTATTTTCATACAAATCGGTAAAAGTTACCCACACCTAATTGCCGAAATTAACAACGATGCGGTTGTCTGCCGCATCAGGTGTAATTTTACAATTCGAGGTCTTTCCAATCCTCTGACCCATGAAAATCATGCACATTTCCAAAACATTTCGGCTTCTAATCGCAGGCTGCGCGACACTGGCTACTCCCCTATGCATGAG
>CAZOXC010000029.1:0-13054 GCA_964583205.1 uncultured Pirellulaceae bacterium
ATTCAGCCACTCAGATTCTTCTATCAGACTGCCTTTGAAGCTGAAATACGGCAACCCTTGTTGCGAGGTCGCGGGACGTTTATCAATCGAATGCCGGTTGTCATTTCGCGAATCCAGACGGACCAGGAAATCGCGAATCTGGACGCCATTTTGCAAAACAAGGTTACCAATATAGAAATCCGTTACTGGGATCTGTTGTGTGCCTACCGCAATCTGGAAACAGCCAAAACCGGCCGGGATTCGGCTCTGGATACCTGGCGACTGGTTAACGAAAACTTCAAAGCTGAACGGGTTGCCCGGCAGGAAGAAGCCGAGTCTCGCGAGCAGTACTTTTTCTTCCGAGCACAAGTTGAAACCGCCTGGGCTGCACTTCTCGACGCCGAAAGTGACTTGCGATGGCTGATGGGAATCGCGAACACCGATGGCCGCCTGATTCGTCCAATCGACGAACCTGTCAAAGCCTGGGTCGCGTTTGATTGGTGCGAGATTCTCGACGAAGCACTCTCCTATCGACCTGAATTACGACAGGAACGATGGGAAATTCGTAAACGAGAGCTGTCACTTGCCTACTCGAAGAACTCACTGTTGCCGGAGTTGAGTGTCAATGCACTCTACCGTTGGCTGGGTGCGGGAGAAAAACTGGCAAACTACGATACGCCGGCTCCAATTTTCCCAAGTGCCAATTCTGGATCGTTCAACGAACTGTTCGACGGAAACTACCAGGAATTTGATCTCTCAGTTGACTTCTTCATGCCAGTCGGTTTTCGTCGCGAACTGGCTAACGTACGAAACGCACAGCTGAAACTGGCAGAACAGATCGCCATTCTCGAAGATATGGAACTGGATGTGGCTCGAGAACTCAGCCAGGCTTTCCGAGCACTGGACATGCAATACGAACAAATTCAAACCAACTTCAATCGCTGGGTTGCCGCTACCACAGAACTGGAAGCACGACGCGAACGATTCGAAGCAGGAACCGACCAGATCACCTTTGTTCTGGATTCACAACGACGTACAACACAGGGCGAACAGGCTTTCTACCAGGCTCTGTGTGAATACAACAAATTGATCTCACTAATTCATCGTCGCAAGGGAACCATCCTGGCGTACTCGAATGTACAATTTGCCGAAGGACCTTGGGCCGACAAGGCTTACCATGACGCCAGCGAGCACGCTCGACGTCGAGGTGCCAGTCAACCAATCGAACAACGCTGGACTCGTCCTGAGGTCATCAGTCAAGGTCCGTTCTACCCGACGACTAAAGATGGATGCAGCTCACAATCCGGCGGAAGCTGTGATTGCGGAGCGGGTTGCAGCACCGGAACTGCGGTTCCACAACCCGGCAATGTCATCTACTCCACACCAAATGACAACCTGGGCGTTCCAATCTACTCGGCTCCGCCACAACCAAGTGGAGTCTTTGATTCGGTAGCACCCAGCATTCAACCGGAATTGATTCCGACTCCACCTCAAACCAATTATCAACCTCAAAATCAACCAACTGTTGCCTACTCAAACTCGGAACCACCGATTGTGTCTGGTGACGTTTATCGAAACCAAATGTCTGCTGTTCCGCCTGCACCGCAAACGGGACAAGTTCGACGAGCCTTTAACCAGATGGCGAACGGACAGTCTGGGCCACGCAGATAGTCTGCCCCGGAAACGCTGTTCACCCATTTAACGACTGAACCGAGTCACGATTATTCGAGCCTCATTCAGCGGCTTGAAACACATAAGGAATCTACAATGTTTGCGAAACTGGCATCCGTACTTGTCCTGGGACTAGTTTGTTGCATCGCGACAGGCTGCTCAATGTGCTGTGGACTATACGACTATCACTACCCGGTAGTCGGCGGCAAGCACCAGCGTACCAACCCTGAATATGGAAGAGTGGGGTCGATCTATTCGGACCCTACGGCTGGCTACGGCTCAACTCCGTTGACCAACGCCGATGTTCCAGATGATTCACCGGGTCCAATCAATATCAACGAAGGTGACGAGGACCAAGACAACAACGATTTAGATATGGGTGAGCCCGAAGTCATGCCAACACCAGAGCCCAATCAGGGAAGCGGAGTGCGTGAAATTGAAACTTCATATGGTCGACCGCGTTAGTGCGACCAGGCGGTTCGGCGGTGGATTTGAAGCCGTTTACACTTGGTGCTGTGGCGATTGGTCAAGTGCGAACCGAAAAGAAATTCAAATGGATGCATACTGCATCGGGCGTTCGGCCAGCGAAAGCTGGCCGTTTTTTTTTGCCTGCTACCAGACTTTGGGCTGCTTACTGATTCAACGACTCAATCATCTGCTTAATTTTGGAGCGAGATTCAGTCGACAACTGATGGTCACCTTCAGAGTCCGATTCGGCTTTTAGCCGTTCGTTGACAACATCGCGAATCAAATCCATTTCTTTCGGTGTCGACTGGCAAAATGAGCATTTGCAAAGCAGCAAATGCACTCGCATATTAATCCGCTCCCAGAGCGACAATTTGCGATCAAACGAATCTGAGACTAGTTTCGTTACGTCTTTGCAATTCAACATTTATGATTCTCCGCCCAATGCCCATTTATTCTTCAAACACTGAGCCAATCGGAGCCTTGCTCGATGTAGCAAGACCCACAGATTCGACGAACTTAATTCCAAATCCTTACAAATTTGATCGCTAGAATGCTCTTCTAACTCTCGCAAAGTGAATACATCCGCCTGTTTTTGCGGAAGTCCGCCGATACAATCGTTCAACTCTCGCCAAAAATCCTCTTTTGACAGATTCTCGTCAGGCTGGGCGCCCAGCAATTTCGGGTCAGCACGCCATTTGCCATTTTCGTCGAATAAGGACTCGGTCAAGTCCGCCTGGTCTTCCATTTCCTGTCCGGATTTGTGCCGCATCCGGGCTCGAATCACGTCCACGACCTTGCGCTTCAATATTCCAATTAACCAGGCAGCTTCTACACCTTTGCCAGAATATTGATCCAGCGACTTGATTCCGGCAACAAATGTTTCCTGAACAGCCTCTTCAGCCGCTTCGCGATCACGCAAACGAGACATCGCGTAATTAAAAAGAAAGTCACCATACTCGTCCAACCAACGAGTCGGATCCGGCCTAACACTTTCTTGAGTCACAATTCCCTCCAAACAATTTCACACTATGAGTTTAACCAACTCGCGCACCGATTTAAATCGGCTCGATAAATTCCCTCGGGAATAACCGACAAAGTCGCACTGGCCTGCCTATACACATACGAATCGAATCGCATTTTTGGGTGGAAATTCACAGCAACTTAAGCCCGATTTGTTAGAATGCGAACTTCTATTTGGTCAAATTTTACTTTCGGATAAGACACATTGAGCGAATCGGGTCCAAGTAACGAAACTGGAGGCGCCACCGGCAATATCAGGGTGCATCCCTTTTACCAAAAGTTTCTCCCAATCATCGCACAGAAGACTGGTGCAATTGGCGCCATCGCCTGGGATTGCTCGACCTTACCCTATAGAGTCATCGGACAACACGTCGCCGGCGGTCAACAGGTCGCGATGGGGTTTGCCGAAACTGAACACAATAAGTTGCTGAAGCGCTCGGCCGAAGGCAAACAAGCGGTCCTGTTCGCAGAAGTTGGTAGCGAGGCCGAGCCTCAAACCATTGCCCTGACACCCATGCAGCGTGATGGGCGCGTCGAAGTCATCGAAGTTGTGTTCTCCGATGTGATGGATGAAGACCAGCGACAGGCAATCGTCGGATCTCTCAGCACATTTTGCCGAGCCGCCGATGAGTTAGTTCGCAACAACGCTTCGCAAGCCAATCAAAGCCAGCCGCAGTCTGGAGTGGATGCTTCAACCGCCGCGATCAATTCTTTTGCCGCTTCGGTCAATCGCTCACTGGACTTGAAAACAACCGCTTTCAACATCGCCAATGAATTGCAGTCGATGGTTGACTGTGATCGAGTCGCTGTCCTGAAACGCCACGGCAACCGGTTTAAATCGCTGGCCTTCAGCGGCCACTCGGAGCTGGCGGCACGCTCCAACATGATTCGAGCACTTGAGGCATTCACCGACTCACAACTCCGCAATCCTCTCCCGCTTTGGTACCCGGGCGAAGAAATCGCAGATCGAAAAATACAACAGGCTTTCGATCTTTATCGAGGCCATTCCAATTTCCAGGAATTGGCGCTGCTGCCGCTCTTCGAAAAGCCTGCTTCGAAACAGGAGGATGGCTCGCAAACGCCCGATCAAGTATCCGCTACCACTGAGGCGCCAGTGGACCGTGGACAAGCCATCGGCGCAGTGGTTATCGAAAACTTCACTGAAAAAACCTTTCAAGATCGGCGGTTCGGTATCGGTTTGCTGCAGCAGCATTCTGACAATGCATTTCGAAATGCCTATGCGCATCAGAATTTGCCATTCTTCGGTTTCGTGAACTGGTTGGGCAAATTGAGTTCGATCCGTTTTTCTCAAAGTCGCACCAAATGGCTGACGTTGGGTTTAGTTGGCCTACTGGTGGTGCTCGCACTGATCCTGATCCCAATCGAATTCAAAGTAGTCGCGGATGGCGAGTTACTGCCGGAGCAGCGGCAAAATGTTTATGCCGAGGTCAACGGCGAAGTCACTAATTTGCTGGTTGAACACGGTCAAAGCGTCACGGCTGGCACTCCGTTGATTGAATTGCGCAGCGATGAACTTGATATTTACATCGAGGACTTGAACGGCAAAATCAGCAGCACCAGACGGCAAATGGAAGCGATTGATCAAGCCCGGTTGAAGGCCGAACAACGCGGCGCCAGTTCCACCGACACTTCGATCCTCAATGTTGAACGCGAGAAACTTGGTGAAACACTGAACTCGCTGCTCAACGAGCAAACGATTATTGACCAGCGGAAACAAAAACTGAATATTCGCAGCCAGATCGATGGAAAAGTTCTTTCCTGGCGACTGGAGAACCAACTGGAAGGGCGACCGGTTACTCGAGGACAACGCTTGCTGGAAATCGCAAATCTGGAAGGACCGTGGATGGTCGAACTGGATCTTCCCGACAAAGACGTCGGCAAGATCCTGCGAGCCGTTCGTGAAAGCGACGAACCTTTAAGAGTTACCTTCATCCTGGCAACCGACTCAGCCAAAACGCTGGAAGGCGAGTTGCTGGACGTTGCCAAGTCAACCAGAAGTGATCCCGTTGTCGGGCAATCCGTTCAGCTTAAAGTAAAAATTGTCGATCCAGATCTTGAATTTCGCCAAGTCCGTACGGACGTTCGAGCTCGAATTCATTGCGGCAAACGCAGTATCGGCTACGTTTGGCTACATGATTTCTTTGAGTTCGTTCAGTCAAAAGTATTGTTTCGGATTTTTTAGTCGCCCTAACCATCTCCTCTCCCAACTGCCTGTTGATGTGAGTCGATCGCATGTCAGAAATTGCACTGAATCCGCCTGCTGCGAATGACGCACAGTCAGAACAGCCGATTCAATTGCGCCCGCGAGCTGACTTGATCATTTCCGAGAGTGAGTTTCAACAGGAAAAATGCTGGATCGTCAAAGACCCGGTCTCTTTAAAGTACTTTCGCATCCGGCAGCTTGAGTACGACGTGATGAAAATGCTGGATGAGAAAACTTCACTCAACCAGATTTGTAATCGCGTCAACCAATTGTTGGGCGGCAATGTCGATATCAGCGATCAACAGGTGCGAATGCTGGTGGGTTCGCTCTACCAGAGAGGCTTGTTGGTCGGGCGACGCGAGGGCTACGGTGATACGCTTCTAAATCGATTTCAATCGACTCGTAGCATGAAGCGAATAGCTTTGTTTACGAATTTGTTGTCGATACGATTCCCGGGAGTCGATCCAGAACGGCTTTTGAACTGGATCTATCCCAGTACAAAATGGATTTTCCATCCGCTCACTGTATTTATTTCATTAATGGTGATGGCTGCGGCGGGCCTGTTGGCCCTGGTGAACGCGAATGAACTGGCCAGTCGCTTGCCGAACTTCAATCAGTTCTTCGGCCCGCAAAATTTGATTTTGATGGGCGTTGTGTTGATCGTCTCCAAGTCACTTCATGAACTGGGACATGCCTTGGCATGCAAACACTATAAAGGCGAGTGCCATGCCATCGGCTTGATGTTACTGGTTCTAATGCCCGTGATGTATTGCAACACGTCAGATTCCTGGGTGCTGAAAAGCAAGTGGAAGCGGATGGCGATCGGAGCGGCAGGCATGTATGTCGAGGTGTTTATTGCCTCGGTTTGTACTCTCGTCTGGTGGTACACACACCCGGGCCTACTGAACAATATCTGCCTGAACGTGATGTTCATCGGTTCGGCCAGCACTGTCATTTTTAATGCAAACCCGCTACTGCGCTACGATGGCTACTACATTCTCAGTGACTATCTGGAAATTCCCAACATGGGACAAAAATCTCGAGCAGCCCTGTTGAGCAAGCTCAGGGCTACTTGCCTGGGCCTGCCCGCTCTGCCCAGAAATTACTTGCCACAGCAGCGCCAGATTTCATTCGCTTTGTACAGCATCGCTTCGTTTGTTTATCGCTGGTTTATCTTGTTTGTCATCCTTTGGATGCTCACACAAATCTTTGAACCTTATGGCCTGCAGTTTGTCGGGCATTATATGATCACCATGTCTTTGCTGGCTCTGTTTGGCATGCCGATCTTTAAACTCTACAAGTTCTTTTCCAACCCAAAAGTGAGAGAAAAAGTGAATCCTCTGCGCGGTTTGATTTCTGCAATTGCCCTGGTCGCTCTGTTACTGGTGATCTTCCTGCTGCCAGTCCCGCAATACGTGAGCGCTCCATTTGTTTTGCGACCAGTCGGAACAACAGTCTATGTCAAAAACCCCGGCACTCTCATTGAATGCAAAGTTTCCCCAGGGCAAGCGGTGAAAAAGGATGAAGTACTGGCGACGCTTCAAAATCTGGAATCGGATACTCGCCTGATTCAAGTCGAAGGACAAGTCAAGGTTCTGCAAAAAGAAGTTGACTTGCTTTCCCAGATCGAGAACTTTGATACCAGCCAGGTTCAACAACTGAGAACACGCAGCGAACAACTGGAAACGGCCAAGCGCCAATTGAAAAACGAGCAACGAATCTTTGATTCACTACAGCTCAAGGCTCCCAGCAACGGGATCGTGCTTCCTCCGCAAAAACGAGCTCACCCCAACCCGGATTCCAACCAACTGCAGATCTGGATCGGCACGCCGCTCGACCAGGACAACCTCAATGCCTACCTGCTGCGCGATGCAGAATTCTGCCGGATCGCCGAACCCGGTAGATATGAAGCGATTTTGGAAATCAACCAGCACGGAATCGATCTTGTAAAGCCCGATCAAAAAGTTCGCCTGATGTTTGACGAATATCAAGGTCAAGTTTTCAAGAGCAGGGTCTCAGCCGTGGCGCCGGAAAAAACCACTTTCATCGCCGAAGAATTGTCGCAATCCACCGGTGGTTCACTGGTAACAACTGTCGATGAGGAAGGCCGCCAAACTTCGTTTTCCTCCACGTTCCAGGCCACGGTTCCTTTGGAATCATCAGAGGATGAATTCCTGTCGGGCTTCAGAGGCAACGCTCGAATTCGAGTTGGCTCCTCACCTTTGGGAGCGCAATTGATCCGCTATATTCGCTCGGTACTCAATTTCAGTTGAGCGACGGGCCGTTTAATTGCCAATCGCCAAACAACTCAATTCACTTCTTTGAGCAGTTTAACTGCCATCTCAATTCCTTCTCTGGGAATTGTGTGCGGACCGTTGAATTCATGAAATTGGACCTGGAATCCGGCTGCACCCAACAAGTCCTTCAACCATTCCGCCGCGACCATCGGCAGGATCGGGTCAATTTTGCCATGAGTCTGTACGATCGGAAATATTTCAGATTCTTCCCGGTCGTTTGCGGCCGACTTCCAGTTTTCTTCATTCAACAAAGTACCAGACCAAATGACCAAACCGGCAGGTGCTGGTTTCATATGTAAAGCTACTTCGGTCGCCAACATCGAACCTTGAGAAAAGCCACCCAGCACAAAGTCTCCAGCTCCTAAACCGTATTGCGACTGGAATTCTTCGATCAACTTTAGAATTTCGGTTCTGCGCTCAGGCAACATTTCCGGCGCATCGTTTCGCATGTCACGGATGTTTCCAGTGGCCATCGCCATCTGAAGTTTTTCCATGTCGATTGGCCACCAGGCTCTTCCGTCGCCAAACCCGGCTTCTCCAAGGTACTCGTCGAGGAGAATTGGCGCGGCAGGAAAAGCAATCAATGCTCGCTCAAGATTTTCCGGGTCCGCAGCAATAATTTCACCGCCGCAGGGCACCAGATCCGTTCCGGGAGCGCCGAACCCGTGACATAAAATCATCATGCGGTCCGGTTTCTCAAATGCCTTTTCGGTCCCGACCAACTGGCAAGCAAGTCCGGCCGATTCTAATTCTCTCAGTTGCAACTGCATACGTTCCTCATTTGGCTACGAATCCTGGACTTGATCTGAAACATTCCATGTACCGGCGAAACCGCCGTTCACATTGATTACTTGTCCGTTAATAAATTCCGCGTCTTCACTGGCCAGGAATCTGACAACCCGAGCCACATCTTCCGGTTGCCCCCAGCGTTGCAACATGCACTCCATGACTGCACGTTGCTGCCATTTTTCCGAAGCAGTTTTACCCCATTCGGTCTGTATCCAACCGGGAGCAACGCAATTGACTCGAACTTGCGGGCTCAGTGCCTTGGCCAGGCTTCCTGTCATGGCCATGATCGCGCCTTTCGTCGTCGAATAAAACTGCCCACTCTCGTCAGCAATTCCGGCAAACGCCTGGTCCCAACCGATATTGATAATAGCTGATGGCCGGCCAGACTGTTTTGCCAGTTCGCCCATCCGTTGTCCTGCTAACCTGGAGAGACGCAACGTCGTCTTTACATCAACTTCGATCAGCCGATCCAGCTTCTCGTCAAAACCGGCATCCAGCAATTCGCCAGTTAGAACATCACAACCGGCGTTGTTGACCCACAAGTTTATTTGGGGCGAACCATCGAATGCCTGTTCGACTGCATCTGACAGATTACCTTGCTCGGCAAAATCAAATATCAGGCTGGCACAGCCTTCACGGATTTTTTTCAACTCACGCAACGTCGCAGCAAGTTCTTCCGAGTCCGTTCGCCCATGAACGGTGACATCGTACCCCGATCCAGCCAACTCAAGAGCAATCGCTCGACCGATACCCGTTGAAGAACCTGTGACCAACGCATTCATGGTTGTTCACTTTGGTTTTGCGAGCCGGGCTGTTCCGAGTTTTCCGTAGTGTCCGGCTGGTTGTCCGCTGCTTCCGTCCCTGCGACTTGCGAGAGTTGAAAACAGGCTGCCTCTTCGCCACTTCGCACCAGCAACATGTCTTTGTAAAGACAGAGTGTGTTCCAACAGATTCCTTGAACTGACGGAGTCTGCAATTCTTCCAGTTCCTGATATCCTTCCTGAGTCGCGACGACGAAATGCAAGTTCCCTTTTTCGGATTGGATGATTAACGTATCACCCGTCAACAGCACCTGACCCTGTCCGAACCTTTTCTTTTTCCAGACCCGCCGGCCAGTGTCTCGTTCAGTGCATTCCAAAATTCCATCTGACAAGGAATAAAAATGCTTGCCACAAATCAAAGGAATGGTGAACTTGGTCTTCATTACCCGATTGTTGGCCCACACTGTTTCCACCTGGTTGTCATTAATTCGCAACAGCTCACCGCCCTGGCCATACCCTTTGGATACCACCAATAAATCTTCTGCGACCTGGATGGGTTGTGAGCAATTCGCGTCCGTATTGCTGAATCCCGGACGTTTGTGTTGCCAAAGTTCCTGACCGGTTTGCGGGTCGTGTCCGGATACGCTGCTCTCATTGACAATCGTGATGACGTCTTTGCCATCAAGTCTGGCAATTGCAGGTGAACCGTAGGAGATCATTTCCCCGCCACCTCGCCAGACTTCCTCACCCGTATTTTTATTGAAGGCCATCAGCGAAACGAAAGGACCATCGGTTCCTCCGCCGCCACCCGGAACGATGCATAAGTCGCCATAGATTAAAGGTGAACCGGCGCGGCCCCACTCCAGCCGACTCTCCTCGGTAGTGTATTTGATTCCGGCGAAAGTGGCATGTTCGTTCAGTTGAATTCCCAGCAACTCAGGAATCTCGACTTTCCAAATCAACTCACCATTGTTGCCGTCCAAGCAAACCAGGATGCCCGTCCCGCCTTGTGCGTAAACTTTTCCATCGTGGATCGTGGGAGTCGCTCTTGGACCGGCACCGCCCATGTTGCTGGGGTCCTGATAACGAGCCGTATGTCGGTACGACCACACCAGTTCACCAGACTCGATGTCATAGCAAGTCACCAATTCATCAGCATCGCTTTGTTCCATCGTCACAGCAAATCCATTCACTGCCGAGAATCCGGACCAACTCTTGCCAACTCGTTTCTTCCATTTCAATGTCGGTTTGACGATCTTAAAGTCGCGCGGGAGCAAAACTCCATTTCGATTGGGGCCGTAAAATTGGGGAAAGTCAAACTTGCCGGTGACCGACAAGTCCGCTGGTCCGCTCTTATCGGCAATTTTGGGTTCGTTGCTCCAAAATCGAGGTTCCAAGCCGGCGATCCCAATGTTGCCATCCCATTTCGGCTTAAACGGAATCAAGATCAGTAGCGGAAGCAGCATTACAACAATCGGTACAATTCGAGACCAGAAGACTCCCCACTGGCTTCGAAAGAACAACCAACTCATCATGATCGTTGTGACGATGGCCGTGATGGCGGCGCTAAGAATGTAGATTACCCCGTGATCCATGCTGGCCAAACTGTCATCCAGTTGCTCGCCAAAATAGAACATCGCAAAAATAGCTGCGCCAGCTAAAACCACCATTCCAATCAACCAGAATGGAATCGGCCGAGCACGATTGAGTTTCTCGCCCGTTGCTGCCGGCTGTTTTTCGAGGTCCGAGTCAGTTTGCGTTTCATCTGCCATGTAATTGATCCTGGATTAATTGATTTTACGTTAATCCATTTGATCAATTTTGGAAACGGGATCGACCAGCCAGATTAGCTGGTCGCCCCCAGTCCGGAGCAAAAATCAGAAATCGAATTGCACGCCCCAACCACCTCGACTCGACCGAGAATAAGGCCGACGGTAGTGAGGCCCTCGATGAAAATAAGGGCGCGGGCCGTAAACGTGCTCGACAACGACTGGCGATCGGTCTCGAAATTGTGCCGGCGCGACTGGCGAACGAAAACCTTGTGAATTCTGCATCGCCGAAATGACAGCCTGGCTGACTCCAGATTGGCTGAGCGTCACCAGGTCCGCAGTATTCAGTCGCTGAGCAAGACCGACTGAAGAAATCTGATTGATAATAATCTGATCGTCGAGACCGGATTGCGACATCGCGATCACATCATTGATATTCACCGCATTGGCCAATTGTTGTTGTCGATAACCATCAACATAGGCTCGCTCGGCCGCCACATCTGCATCGACAGTATTCCCCAGAATGCCGCCGACAGCGGCCCCACCAGTCCCACCGATCAAAGCACCTTCCAACGGTTTGCCTTCCGCAACACCCACCACAGTACCCAGCGCTGCTCCAGTGAGTCCGCCGACCACGGCACCGTCACGAGTGTAAGGGCCGGTCGTATAACATCCTGAAACTAGAATCAGTACCAACAGGGCAGGAAATGTCCAGCTGTTTTTCAAATACATTTTTGGCTCTGACAACTGCTCGAAATAACAATCGGGGCAGAATCGTGGCAAGTGATCCAAATTACGTCAAGTCATTTCCTGATTGCTTGAATTCGAAAACCAATACTTGATTGCAAGCTTGATATAATGGATAACGCAAAACGCTGGCAAACAGGGGAGAGGGCATATTTAATGAAGCAAGTTCAACAAACTGCTAAAAACGTCATCGAAAACGTCGAAAAAGTGATCGTTGGCAAAAGGCAGCAAATCGTGTTCAGCCTGGTTTCCTGGTTCACCGGCGGACACATTCTGCTGGAAGATGTTCCGGGCGTCGCAAAAACCATGCTGGCCCGTTCGCTAGCTCGCAGCGTTGGCTGTGAATTTAAACGAGTGCAATGTACTCCGGATCTGCTGCCAACCGACATCACCGGTGCCTCGATCTACAACCAGAAGACCGCCGAATTCGAATTTCGAGCCGGTCCTGTGTTCACCAATATTCTCCTGGCTGATGAAATCAACCGAACGACGCCTCGAACTCAGGCCTCGCTGCTGGAAGCGATGGGCGAGGGTCGAGTTTCGGTGGATGGCGTAACTCACGAACTTAAACCACCCTTTCTAGTTGTCGCAACACAAAATCCGGTTGATCACGAGGGCACGTTTCCATTGCCGGAAGCTCAGCTTGACCGGTTCCTGATGAAGTTTTCGCTGGGTTATCCAAACATGCAGGAGGAGCTGTCACTGTTGGACTTGCTGCAAAAAGCACACCCGATCGACCAGTTGACGCCCGTCGTAGAATCCAAAGATATTGTTGCCTGCCAAAAACTGATTCGCGATGTGCATGTCGATGAAAAGATCCGGCAGTACATTTTGCAAATCGTTCACCTATCGCGAGACAGCGAACACTTGTCGCTGGGTGGTAGTCCGCGAGCTTCCATTGCCTTGTTCCGAGCCGGGCAGGCGTTGGCAGCTATGCGAGGGCGCAAGTACGTGCTGCCCGATGATATCAAGCTGATTGCCCAGCCAGTGCTGGCCCATCGGATGATTCTCAAACCCGAAAGTCGTCTGAGAAAAATCACCAGCGATATGGTGGTCACCGAACTTCTCAACGAAGTGCCCGTCCCAATTTTGCAAACCGAGAACGCTTGATGAAGTGGGCTGTTGCTGCCGTCGTCGTCCTGATCATCGGGTTTATTTTTAACCTGGGTGTGCTGGTCTACGCGATGTGGGCATTGCTTGCGCTGCTATTGGCGACGCGCTGGTTGACTTCACGCTGGACCGCTGCTCCAAAAGCCATCCGAGTCGTCAGCCGGACCACCGCAGAGATTGGCAATCTGGTTGAAGTTGAAATTTCCATCACAAACGAAG
>CAZOXC010000030.1:0-12690 GCA_964583205.1 uncultured Pirellulaceae bacterium
GCCTATCAGATGGTGGGGCCAAATATCCAGCGACTATCTGCTTTGATTGACAAGTTTCCCGGAACAAGGTTCGCCACGATTGTCGATGATCCCGGCATGCTGGAACAATTGTCGTCTGAAATGAGCGAAAAGAATGGACTGGAAGTCGGCGTGATGATCGATCTCGATTCCGGAATGGGACGAACCGGAATCGCTACCGGCGAACAGGCGATTCAACTGTACGAACAAATCTCTTCGTCACCCGGAATTCGGCCTGCGGGTCTGCACTGGTACGACGGTCACGTTCGCCAAACGGACTTGGTCGAGCGTCGAGCGTTCGTGGAGAACGAATACCAGGAGCTGACCCGGTTTCGCAACCAGTTGCTGATGTCGGGCTTGGAGATTCCGGAAGTGGTTGTAAGCGGCACCGGTGCTTTTCCGATTTGGGCCGAGTGCGAAGAACCCAACATGACCTTAAGTCCAGGCACGACGACCTTTTACGATATCGGATACCTGGAAACATTTCCGGATCTGAAATTCACACCTGCCTTGGCCATGCTGACTCGAGTTGTCAGCAATCGGCGGTCGGGGTTCCTGACGCTCGATCTGGGGCACAAGTCCATCGCTGCAGATCAACCTGCAGGCAAGCGAGCCATTTTCCCCGAGCTACCGGATGCCATCGAGTACGGACAAACAGAAGAGCATCTTGTTTTGCAAACCGATCAAGCAAACAAATACAAAGTTGGGGACGCGCTGATCGCCCTGCCCCGTCACGTTTGCCCAACATCCGCACTTCATCAAACCGCAACCGTCGTAAGCGGCGGCGAGGTCGTTGATACCTGGGAAATCACCGGCCGCGATCGGAAGATTACAATTTGAATCGTACAACGTCTTTCTTCAATTCAATTCGGTAACACCGATTCTTGAATCGGTGAGGCGCAGCCGCAAGCGGCATCAAACGGTAACCTCACGTGCCTATGGCATCCGGATTCAAGAACCCGGGCTACCTAATATTTCTATTCCGGGCCATCCGAAAACGGAATCAAGAGTGATCTTATTAGTTGGATAGACTCACTCTGTTGCAGATCGTGTTTGTATTCATTCTTGATTCTGTTCAGATTCGATTTCGGGGAGTAGAAAGATCCGATTATCACGATCACGTAGAAACGTTTCACTGTTGTGAAAATCCACTCCTGCCATAAACTCGATCGAATCTCGGTCACACAGAAACGCACGATTTTCTGGAACGATCTGCCTGATTTTCCGTTCACCTTTATCCCATTCCATATCGAAAACTTTGTGTTGAACTCCAGTCGGGAAATACGCGAACTGTCGAAAGGCAGTTGGGCCATTTGACAGTTTATCATTTACCATATTAACTATCTCTTGAAAGTCCGCATCCACCGGGAAATTGTCCACCAGCATCTTGGCCCAATCCTCGATCGATTCTGATTGATCAATCTCTTTGAACAGGAGGGACTCTGGATATTGCCCCTGTTCAATTCCATGTTTTGCAAGCGCAATGGCAAACAAAAAACAATTCAAGGAGTTTTCAGCACGAATCAACCAGGAAAACTGCTGCCTTGCTGGTGCCGTGATGCTTCCTCTATTTCCCGCAAGTGTTGTAGATGCGAACATTTTTTTAACGGACAAACTGGTGTCGATTTTTCGTTCAATCGTGAAAAGCACGTCGCGATTGACCATCCTTTCCCAGTCAGTTTGCAACAGTTGATTGATCTGACAATCTCTAAATCGATCAAACCGTTCTTGTTCCCATGGCAGCATGGACATAAATCGGGATTGGCTGTTTAATTTTCTACTGCCCCGATAATAGCTTTCAAAAGCTGCGGCGTCATAGGTCGACTTGTTTATCCAATACAAATACGTGATTACATCAGATGGACTTCGGGCAATTTTCGTTTTGTATTCCCAAAGTCTTCTGAACGCGTCATCGAGCGACTGTGGCGTCTGACCTGGCAGATTCAACCAAATATTCAGGTATTGGAATTGGTGTTCTGACAATTCGTATGTGAGAGGATCAGCAAACCTGCCAAAAACGATCGATGTCCAAATTGCCTCAAACGCTTTTTCAGCATCAGGTTCTACGACCAACCAATAAACCGCATTTAAGTTCAACAAATCGATTGTAAATTCAGCCGACCCAACTCTACCGTGAGGTGAATCTTTGATAACGCGTTTTAGAACTATTCGAATCGACTTGAAATCTTCGTTTGACTCGTCGAGCAATAGAGCGAGTTTTTGAATAAACTCCTGATTGTTTAGAACATACTGCTGCAATACTTGTCGGTCGAAACGATGCGATAATTGCAAACCACCATCGGATTTTGGTTCCAACCAAGCAAACGATTCTGCGTCAGATTCGTACAAATTGGATCCAAGCGCCTCATAGCTCTTGTATACAGCAGCGAATTTCTCACCGAACTCTTCGTGTACCCTGCGATCCTCGGGCGTCGGTGTCGGCAAACTGTATTTCGCTTCCGGTATCTCGTGGATTCGATATTGGGTCATTCCAAAAAAGATTCCAGCACAGGGAATCAACACGATTACAACCGGCAACACCCATTTCGACCACCTGCTGTTGTCAAGCAGCCAGTCTTTCACACAAAACAACGATGCTGCAAAGAACACAAAGGGTATAGGCAACACGGACCACCACAAGGGCACATTGGCCAAGGTCATTGCGTATACCCAAACAACCAACGGTGCAGCCAAGACAATGCTCAAGACCACAGACAACAAAGGGCTGCGTACACAAAGCGAACAACAGGCTCCTATTGAATATGCGCCGATTGCAAACAACAAATAGGCCCAGCCAAGTTTATGATAAATTGACAGCCCAACAAAAGCGCCATTGGAAAGGGTTTCCAAGTCTGTTGTATTGAATCGGTACATCAATATACCTGCCAACAACGAAGCGACGACCACACAAGTCGCGCCAACAGCAATCCTGCTGAGCCACATTCTTGCCGGCCATTCGCCTTGCTGAGTATGAAACTTGTATCGATCCCGGAAATGATCTCCGGCGAAAGTGAAAGTGCCTAACAAGAGTGGAGACAACACTAACGAAGGGAAAACAATGTTCGGCAGAATTTTGAATCTGCCTGGATCGGTCGAGAATACTGACAACAACAACGATGCTACGATCATACCACCGAAATAGGCAATGATCGCCCAAAAGTTTTGACGGCAGGCCTGCCAACACAAACTCTGCAAAGCGGTTTTACGAATTGAAACACAATCAGTCGTTTGGGCTCTTTCATTGATCACACCAACTCTTGTCGGATTTACTGGCCAACGGACCGATTTCCAAATGCAAACTCCAATTAACGCCAACATGACCACAAGCCGGTGTGGCCAAATTGCAATATAGGGCTCAACTGAAAATGGATCATAGTGCGCTTCGTTGTAGAACACCAAGAGCAACAGCGACACCATCACGGACGCCAGCAAGATCGCTCCAGTGATTGCGGCCAAGGTTCGCTTGAAAAACAACGAACACAACCAGCCCCAACAAAAGAACTCAAAGACGGCCAAAGGGAAGAGGAGCAGCACATCCCGATAGACGCCCCGGAAACTTGTTGCGCCTCGATCCAACCAACCGAGCTCGACAGCAATGAAGATGTTTAAGATGGCAATCAACAGAAATGCCAACACAAGAACAAATGGTCCAGTCAGTTTGCCGATCATCAAGTTGACTGGCTTGATTGGTAACAAATCTAAAAACGTATTAGTCCCATTTTCTCGCTCGGAGCAATACGTCATTGCCCCGCAGGTCGCCGCAAATAGAGCTGCGAACACACCGACGATACCGTACTCAGTCGCTCTAACATACAAATCGCCAAAGAGTGGCCGTTCAATCAAGAGCTGAATCGCTACCTGGATAGCAATCGCCAGACAGGCTAACAGGAAAAACAAACCCAACAGGATGCGAAACTCTTTCCAGGCGATGTGCTTAATTGCTTGAATACTCATCAATTTCTCCGTGTTGCTTGAGCTGCCAGCTTGGACTAAAGAGACAAACCCACCTATGTTCTATTCGTCACGGTACTTTTATGGGCAGCAGATTCGCGCAAACTACCACCGGCGGGATTTCGAGCGAGTTCACTACGCCGCAAATACATCACAAAGATCTCTTCCAACGAGGGCACGTTGACTTGGACTTCGGCAACGCAGGAATGCTCGCGAAGCTGGCATAGCGTTTCGGTCGGCGGGCTGGAGAGGGTCAAGCGAATCCGCCGCTGATCGCGTTCTTCCAACAGAACCTCGGAATCAATCGCAGGCAGATTGACTGAATCACCTGTCAGCGTCACCGTCCATTGCTCCAGTCGAGCCTTCAGTGATTCGAGCGATTCACATACGAGTACTTGCCCCTTGTTCATGATCGCAACAATGTCGGCGACTCGTTCGACTTCGGGTATTTGATGACTGGAAAGCAACACGGTTCTTCCAGCGGCCGCCACGTCGACCATGCTTTCCAGGAAGCTGCGGCGCACCAGCGTGTCCAAACCCGAAGTGGGCTCGTCCAGAATCAACAACTCCGGTTCATGAGCCATCGCCAGGCTGAGTGAAACTTTGGCCTTCATCCCTTTGGACAAGTGCTTCAATTTTTTCTTCAATGGAAGATCGAAGGATTCGCAAAGCTCGTAGTACTTCTTCAAAAAGCCTTCGCTGTAAAACCCGGAAGTAAACCAGCCGATTTCGCTCACCGTCATCCACTCGTAAAGCGTGGGTGCTTCGGGCACAAAACCGGTTTTGCGGCGAATTTTGACGCCTTGCTTTCGGCTGTCGAGTTCCAGCACTGTGGAGGCACCTTCATTGGGAATCTCTAGCCCCAATAAAGTTCGAATCGTTGTTGTTTTACCGGCACCATTTTCACCCAGCAAAGCAAACACAACTCCCGAAGGTATTTCGAGCGTGACCTTATCGAGTGCCGTTTGTTTTCCAAATCTTTTTGTGACATTATCAATCTGCACTACCGAAGACATCTCAACTCTCCTTCCGTTTCTTTGACAATTCACTCGTTAGAATTTTTCGAATCTCTTCATCGCTTAGCTGACTCTGGCGAGCTTCCGCGATCATGCTCTTGAATCGGGCTTTAAAAATTCGCTGCCGGTTTGACTGACAAGTCTTACGGGCGCCCTGAGACACTTGCAAACCCGTGCCGCGAATCGATTCCACGATCTCGGCTTCCTGCAGTTCACGGTAAGCGCGAGCCACCGTATTGGGATTGATGGCCAGCTTTCGAGCCAACTGGCGGACAGATGGGATCATTTCGCCCGTGCGCAGCGAACCATCGGCGATGGCAAAGGTGACTTGCCGAACCACCTGCTCGTAAACCGGAACCCCGTTATGTGGATCAATCTTAAAGAACATGAATTCGCCATTACTGTACTGTCGTGATAGTACAGTATTACGATTTAATTATTGGAGTCAAGGGAATTCCAGAATTTTATTCAGGACGGCGAATATGCGTTTGAGTTATTTTCGTTGCTGCAGCTCAACGACGACTTGCTCACGAAACTGTTGCCAATCCTGACCGGTCCGAAAATCATCCGAATCGAAATCAAGAGATATCAGAGACGCAATTTTTATCGCCGCAAAATTTCTGACTTCGATTTTGCGATGTCGGGCTGCTGCACAGGGCCCATCATACCGTTGCGGATTCACCGTCTTGTCGCGCAATTCATCGTCGTCCAGAAACTCGGTCAAGAATTTGATCCGCCGTTCCAGATTTTTGTCACCGGCAGAGAAATAATTCATCGGACTCATCATCTCCATTCGCAATCCAACCGACGAACGCTTAACAACTTCCAAATATTTATCCCACACCTCAGCTGAATCACATTCCACGACCACATGCACGAAATTGGCTTCCTCGGCCTTCCAATAGGCGCGACTTACGTCATCAGGAAGTTCGTCCAGCAACGGCAATAATCTTTGAACACATGCAGATTCATCGACTCCTACCAGATTCTGCAGCGCCGCCCGGTTGTGGGCCAATTCGCTGGTGTTGTCAAAGATCTTGCAAAGCAGTTGCGACTTTTGGAGATCGTCACAACCGCTCTTTGCCAGGATTTCACAAAATTCAAATATCGAAAGATCGGATTCGAGTTGAGTCGTCAAGCGTTCGACTAGCGTCTCAAGAGAGTCGGGATACCGCTGGGCGAGCACATAAACAGGAAGCGAATTAATTTCGACGATCAAATTCTCTGGTTCGTCGAAATAATGAGTAAACGCCGCTCGAGAAAAAAACTCTTGTGAATCAAGCGACTCGTCCTTAATCATTTCAAGTGCCTGAGAACTTGATTGCGATCCACACATTTCTCTCAGCAAGATATTGGCGAGTTCACCTAACCGCAATCGTTTAGCGCCAGCTCTCATAAACGGCGGTCGTTCGAATCGTGTTATTCGTGAGTCATTTTTTAATTCATCGAGACCCTCGACCGCTCGAATCCCTTCATCAAAGATTTTCATAGCCAGCTCATCTTCACTCCAATCGTAATGAATTTGACCATCAATATGAACATCTTTGGCTGTCGAGCGAGCCCATTTCCACAACAGGTATTCGATTGAACCCGTCATTGCGACTTCTGCATTGATTGTCAGTTCAAGGTCGTCGACAAATCGATTTCTTTGTATGGAAAATCCCTGTCGAGGTTCAGTCGTGAACAAAAACGGATAGTCGTATCGTAATTCGACCAGGTGCCCATGAATTGCCTGGAGATCTGCGTCGCTGGAGCGGCTCAATTGAAAGTAGTACTGAAAGATACAGTGAGCCAGCAAGCCTTCCGGGTCGTCCAGCAAACCAGTCAGCGATTCGGGCCAGGAAAGAAACGTCATGTATCCTTGATCTTTTAAGGCTGCCCAAAGTTCGGAGGCTTGCTCTCGCTCGCCCCTTTCAACCATCTGAATGACCGTCAACATCAAAGTTGGCGAAGTCAGACCAATCAAGTAACCGTCGTCTTTTGCCTTTTCCTGTGAAAGCGAATAGGGCCGATCAAGCGGACGGCGACTTGTCTGATTCGCAGAACGTTCCTCCCAGCCCAACAAAGCAATCTGGGAATCGGCAGCGGCACTCGGGTCCATCAGAAATGCCGGGTGATAGATGGTTATATGGCGACCATTTTCGTAACGGGCCCAGCCCCGTGTTGCCAGAACCAACTCGCTGCCATCCGGAGGCATTGGTAGCTCGTACCGTTTCGCAATTTTAAGCAACTGATCGAAATCAGGATCTTGAAACCCCCAGGCACTGGACTCGATCACATGGCAAATCAGAACAGGCCACAGCAAGACTCCGACCAGGACCCAACGGATTAAAGTTGCAGCAGTCAACGCAATTCTCCAGCTCGACATGCACCCCACAGCATCTTAACAAGTCCGCAAGCAGGTTTATACGAAGAAAACATGCTGTGCCCGAATGTTGCCCGAATTTCAGACGCAGTCGCAGCCGGAGTTTCGCAACAGTGAACTAGTTGGCGTTCGTTTGAATCTGTCGTACGCGATACTGGCAGCCAATCAAGATCGCGATCGGCACAGTCACCATCAATGAGAAAAACACCCATCGAGGAGCGACGTTGTTGCTGATACTGTATTGCAGCAGAGTTACGAAACAAACCAGAGCCAGGATTCCAGCATGACCGGTTTGACTGAATTGAGAAAACAGTGCGACCAGGTATCCAAGCCCCAGCGCAGCTAAAGTGACGATCGGGACCAACAACACGCTCATGCTGTCGGGCCAAATCAATTCAGGCGAGTTCTGGATAGTCTTGTTGAATTCGTCAGGATGCTTGGCCCATTCATCGAATCCAGCCGGCTGAATCAGCAGCAAAAGAACAACATAAAGAAGTGCCAGAAAGGTCACAAATAGACAGAACGCGCTGCCAACCACCATGAAGCTGTAGACCATTCGGCCTGGTGCCATCGCAGATCCGCTATCTGACAAATCACCGTCCGACAAATCACCGTCCGACGAACCACTTTCAGATGAATCAAGTTCATCATCGAGTTCGTCGGGTTGTTCGTCAGCGTTTTGATTCATGGTTATTGAAATTGACCGTTGGATCCCGGCTGCTCTGCGACTTTAGCCGGATCATCGACATTGGTTCGCTCGAAAAGAATGATCGGATTGCATTCTTTCAAGGCAGGAGCCGTGGGCAACGACATCGCGAAATTGGCATTGTCATTGATAAAGTTATAACGGTCTTGCTGGGTCGTCGTCGAGCCGTCCGCGTATTCTTCGGTCTTCTCAATCACCATTGTGTGATCGTCAAAGCTCACCAATTGCCATGATCCCTGGCTGGAGTCCCGATGATACTGGCCGTCAACTCCCTGCATCTCGACATCGAAAACCATCGATCCATCGTCGCCAAATTTAGCGCCGACTCGAATTGACAGAAATGACTGAGCCATCACCTGCAACTGTTGTTTCTCATTCGGATCAGCGGCTTGATCGATTTTGCTTTGCAGCGTCACTCGATTCAACGTGGGTGTGCCGAACCAGACTCCCACAAGTGGATTCTGTGTCTGGGCCGCAGCGGTTTTAGGCGTATTCGGATTCACCGAAGGCTGGCTTGCCGAGTCGGTACCGGAACTGCATCCCCATGCAAACAGGCATATCAGGGAAAGTAATGTCAAATTCGCAGTGCGTTGAAAGTTTTTCTTTCGCATTGGTGGGAACTCCATTCCGCTGTTGCCTAACGAGTAATCACCGAGCAGATGTAAGCGAGCATCTGTAATCGAGATGATTGTTCGTTTCATGAGTGATTCATTGACTCAATCATCCATCCGCTCGAATACTATTTCTTTTTCGAGCACACTGATGTTGGGTGGGATCATACAAACAATATCGTCAGTTACAAAGCGAACTTTGGTCACAATTTGCTCGCCCTCCAATTCACAATGGACCTCGGCAGTGTTGCTTAGGGGGTCAAACGACCGGAAGTACCAATTCCCTACCTTTTGTTGCTTGGCTCGAGTTTCCAGTACGGCTCCCTTGCCAAACCGCACGGTCATTTGAAAGCCATCCAGCACTTCCTGGTCAATTCTGCGTGATTCGCGTGCTAGCTTCTTTGCGGTAGCTTCGTCGACAGCGTTTTTGAATTTCTCCTGATCTGCGGCTGGGATCATCACCCAGGTTCCGGTCAATCGTTTCGCTGTGGCTTGCTGGTTAGGCTGGCAACCGGCGACCAGAAATAGAGAAATCAGAAGCAACAGCTTTGCAAATTTGATTGTCGTTGGTTCGGAGAACATCATTCCTGACTCGCTGATAAACTTTTCCGAAAAGGTAGTTTTTGTTGATTGTAACGAGTTGGCCTGCCGATATTCAATTGCAAGGTTTAGTTTTGATCTGGAGATATGTCATGTTGCGCTTGGCAATGGCGACTGCGTTACTTTCAATTTGCGGTTTTCTCACCGGCTGCTGCGGCGGACCTTGTGTTCCATGCGGCGGTGGTGGATGCGGCATCGGTGGTGGTGTCGGGTTCGGAGCAGTCGGCTATGGAGCTGATTGCGGTGGCGGTAGCTGCGGTGCAGGTGATTGTGGCGGCGGCTGCGGTGGCGGTGGCTATGCCGGTCGTTATCAGGATGATTGCGGCGGCTGTGGTCAATACAACGGCGGAGTACACGGTTACGGTGGATTCCAGGGTCCAGGATTGATCAGTCGATTCCACAACTTCAAACAACGAGTGGCTTGCGGAGCCGGATGTGGTGAAGTGTATCTTGACGAGTGGGTAAGCACACCACCTTATAGTCAGGATCCATGCGATAGTTGCCAAAACTATACAGGCCGACCACCGCGCATCAGTCCATGTTCAATAAGATTGCGTGATCAACTAGTCGGCATTTATGGAACACGTTTCTGTGAAGGCTGCGGCCAAAACAATGGCGCTTGCGGATGTGACTCGATGGGACACGGCGGTCAGGTTTACGGCGACTCCGGTGGATCATCCTGCGATTGCTGCAGTAGCGGTAGCCCACCATCACTTTACTCTCGCGAATACCAAATGGCAGGACGGCAACAAAACAAGCGACCTCATTTTCAGATGAGACGTTAATCAAGAATCGTTCAACTTGCTGAAAACAACGATTGGCCGCCGGTTTATCCTGGCGGCCATTTTAGTTGACGTCCGGCCAACAAATGGAAATGCAGATGATCAACCGTCTGACCACCATCCTGGCCCGTGTTGGCAATGACTCGATAGCCGTTTTCAATTCCCAACTCTCTGGCAATCTTGCCAATCGTCACAATCAAGTGCCCCATTAGTTCTTTATCTGAATCCGAAGCATCGGCGATACTGGCCACTTCCTGCTTGGGAATCACCAGCACATGCACGGGTGCCTGGGGACTGATATCGCGAAATGCCAGACAATGTTCATCTTCGTAAACGATGTCCGCTTCGATTTCTCGATCGATAATCTTCTTAAAAATAGTCACAGCATGCCCCTTGCCAACACTCGTGTTTAAAATTGCAACTCAAAGTTTAACAGTTGCAAAGTTGACACGCCAAGGAGCTTGCTCGACTGAACCTGATCGGTGATCGAGACCAGCCAAGGTTACCCAATCACTGGTTGCTCAATCGCTGGTTAACGGAAAATGACTTTCGAGTCCGTCGAGAGGATTCCGTACAGGTCAGCTGCGTCTTGATCACTCACGCGAATGCACCCTCGAGTATCACCGGCAAACGCCTCTGAATGAATCGCGGTATTTTGATCGAGTCCAAACCAATAGGAACCGTAAGGATTGTTGGAATCGTTTACCGCGTAGGTTTGACCTGTGCGAGGATCCTGGTAAACCCGACCTCGTTCCGATTTGGCCATCACTTGATATTCGTTCTGAGTGATACGAGCATCTGCTCCCAGTGCCACATCGAATCGTCCCGCGTACATGTCTTTCAAGTACAGGGTCAGCTCGCCATTTGCGCGATCGATTTCGGCGTCAAATGGACCTTTGATCACTTTTATCTGCGTTCCCGGCAACAAGTTATTAGGGTCAGAGATGACATTGGCGTTGATTCGATAAATCAATTCGGCCGGCACTCGCCATTTTGAGGCAAGCGCCTGGAGGGTGTCGCCGTTTTCCACGACATGCGCAGTGGGGACAAGATTATGCTCGGTCGAATAAATCACTTTGAAAGCCAGCGAATCCAACCAGGTCAAAACATCTTCTCGATCATCGGCCTGCGGGTTGGCTCGGTAGTATCGCGACAACAAGGTCAACGCACCGCGATAATTTTGTCTCTCTTCCACCAGGATTCTGATGCGTTCCCAGTCGACATGGGTTGGCGCCGGTGGCTGTTGCATCGTAACCATCTCAGTTCGAGGAACCGAGTCGAATTGATCGGCCAGCGTATTGGCAGTCGCTGGGTTCGATGAGGGGGGTATCAACACGGGCTCGTTTTGAAACGACGAACTTGATGCTTGGTTCGTAGACGGCTGAATTGAAGGTGGCTGGAGTTGCGGCGCCCGGATCTCAGGCGTCTGGATCTCAGGCGACTGAATCTCAGGCGTCTGGAAGTTTCCGGATTGCAGATTGGGCGGCTGCAGGAACGCTGAACCCGTGTCACCCGCCGGTCGTGTGGGCGGGGGGCTGAATCCGCCAGGCCGCGAGAGGCCTTCCTGCGCGTTGTTTACCAACTGGCTCGCCGAATTTTTGAATTCGTTGAAGTTTTGCTGTATCGGATCCGTTGGCGGGATTTCCAAATTGATCCCTTGATCAATCGCATCCAATGTGGCTTGGTCTTCACCATTGGGGTCGGGCGTGTTGATGATCTTGAACGATCCGTAGGCAACACCCAAAAGTAATACAACCACCACTGCGTTTTTGATAGAATTCACGACGATCCTCCTTGACGTCACAAATTATCCGGCCTTTCCGGAATTGACTATGAACGACGACGAATTTGACACGTACGACTACGATTACGAAACCGACGAGTACGGAGCCGATGACTATGACGCCGGCGACACCACGATCATTTGTCGTGAATGCTCCAGCGAGATCCATGAGGATGCAACGATGTGTCCGGTTTGCGGTTGGGCCACGGAATCCGATTCCAATTGGTTGTCGACACTTAAACCCTGGCAACTCATTGGCCTGGTTCTGGCGTTCATCGCAATTTTGCTTTTTGCGATTTCTATGATCCGTTGACAACTGGTGGGTCGGAAAACACCTTCACAATCTTTAGCTCAATCAATTCGCTCGTTGAATTTTCAACAAAGTTATTGAAATTTCAGGCCGAATAGTATTGAAGCACCCGGAAATTCACCAGACCAACTTTCAAACACAGCGAATCGAGCCCTGTTGGCTGTGAATTGCTGGCAGTTTCGCCTCAGATTTCAAAATATGATCGCTGAGCGAGGTGTTTGCTAGCGAATATTCACTTGCGTTTGCCTCGCGTGCCCAACTCGAGCACCCGGATGCGACTGATTTCGCCATCTGAAATCTGGATCTTCATGATCGTTCGAATGGTATGCAATCCGTGATGACCGGCGGCGCCGGGATTGATGTAGCGTAGCGAGTTCTTTTTGTCCTCTTCAACATGCAGGATATGCGAGTGCCCACAGATCAACAGCCCGGGTGGCTTCTCTTTCAACACTCGGTTGACTCGGCTCTCATACCGGCCGGGTCGACCCACGATGTGCGAGATCCAGACATCGACGCCCGCAAAATCAAAGCGTTCATCAAGCGGGTAC
>CAZOXC010000031.1:0-12662 GCA_964583205.1 uncultured Pirellulaceae bacterium
ATCCATGGCGACACAGTAATTGTTACCGCATCAGCCGAAAGTCAGTCCATCATTGGATTCAACAAGGCAACCGGTGAAGAAGTTTGGCGGCAGGAAGCCAAGGGACTCGACAACATGTGGGGCACACCTACGATGGTCGAAATTGATGACTCGCGAACTGATTTGGTGATGTGCGTTGCCAAGGAAATGTGGGGCATGGACCCAGCGACCGGTGAGTTGCGTTGGTTCGCCGATGCAAGCGGCTCCGAGCACGCTTATACCAGCGTCATTACGGATGAAAATAAAGTCTTTGCGTTTACTGGTCGAGGCGGCGGAAGTGTCGCGATCGAGGCTGGCGGATCTGGAAACGTTAGTGAAACAAATACGGTCTGGACCGGTCGCGATTCAACCAGTTTTGCTTCACCCGTAAGAAAAGATAACCGAATTTATATCGTCTCACGCAATATCATTTCTGTTGTCAATGCGGAAACCGGCGAGCGAATCAAGCAAAAACGACTCAAAGGTACGATGCAGACAGGTGGACGTTTTGGTTCACTCGATTATCCATCGCCGATCATTGCCAACAACCACTTGTTCTACATGAACGGCAGTGGACAAATGTTCGTTTTGACCCTGGAAGACGATCCAGAATTGGTGGCCATCAATCGAGTCACTTCGGACAAAGAAATCTTCTGGGGCTCTCCGGCTGTCAGTCAGGATCGCATGCTGATTCGTAGCGACAAGCACTTGTACTGCGTTGCTGACAAGAGCGAAGAAGTGAACCCGGATGACAATGAACTTGCCGAAAGCATCGAAGATGCTGAAGAAGGCGAAGCGCAACCACAAGGTAGAGGTGGCGGCGGTGGTGGTAATCGCAGGTTTGATCCAAATGCCATGTTCGGTCAATTGGATACCAACAGCGATGACAAAATCACCGAAGATGAACTTGAAGGAAACCGGATGGGCGAGCGCCTGAAGGAACTGGACAAAGACGAAGATGGTGAAATCTCCAAAGACGAGTTCACCACTGGAATCACCAGTTTGTTCCAACGCGGTGGCGGCGGCAACCGTGGCGGCGGCGGAAATCGAGGTGGCGGAGCTAGAGGTGGAAGTCGAGGCGGTGGCCAATCAGCCAAGCCGGATCGCCCACAACGTCCGTCAATGGCTGGTGAAAAGTAGGAGTAACGAATACTTCTTATTGAACCGTTTGCAGCCCTCGATTCGTCGAGGGCTTTTTTTTTGGTTCGCCAATTAAGGATCGCCAGGATTTTACTCGATCGCCAACTGCCAATTGACTCCGTATTTATCTTGAACCCAGCCAAACGATTTGCTGAATTCGTATTCTCCCAATGGCATTCTGATCGTACCGCCCTCAGCCAATTTTTCGAACCTTGCCTTGATCTGCTCTTCGTTTTCACAATCGACGAAGAATGAAAACGAAGGGGTAAAGGTAAATTCATGCTTGACGGGGCTGTCGATCATTCGAACTCTCTGGCCGGCGAACTGAACCTCCGCAAGATAAATGGTGCCTTCGGGACCCGCTTCATCGGCCCCGTATTTTTTCATACTGAGAATTTCCAAGTCATCAAATACTGATTGATAAAGTTCGATTGCTTCTGCGGCCTGCCCTTCGAACATCAGAAATGGAGTTGCTGCTGGTTTTGAATCGGAAGCTTTGTTTTCAACTCGAGTCATCGTGGCTTCCATGAAGACCGTCCATTCACCCTGGTCATTCAACATTTGTGACTGCGAGGCGATTTCGTTTGCGGATTTGAATTCATACACGTCACGGTATTGCCGAGTTTTAGTGACGTCCGTCCAATCCGGACCTTCCGATTCCAGGGTCAATGCTTTGCCCGTGGTATCGAGCGACCCCTCGTATTTCCAGGTATGGCTCATCATGGAATCAATCCACTGTCCAACAAACTTTTTTTCTTTGTGGTCGAACCGCAAAGACTGGACGGCGATAAAATTCACTCCTTGCATCGGAGCGCTAAACTCATTGACTACCCAGTGTTGGCCAAGCGATTTGGAAGTCATTTTTCCTCGCGATTCAACTTCCGAACCCGGTTGCCTGGATACTGACTCCCAATTTCCTTCAAACTGCTTGAGCCAACCAATGCCGCTCAAACCTTCCTCCTCTTGCCCAAAAATGGACGAGCACAGGAATAGACAAACGATTACCGACAACGACATTGACTTAAACATGATGCTCTCCGAATTCTTGATATCTACAGCTTCAACCACGATTATCGCTGAACTTTCCTTTGCAACTCAACCGGGAGCAAAACGCTACTTGTGTTTAAGTTGATGCTAATATAAGATAACACTAATATCAATATCTGTTTTTGCCGGAGAGGAATTCGATGGACTTTAGTCAAGCAACCGGAATTCATTATCGAGTCGTCAGTGACACCGAGCATGAGGGGCAACCAGCGCGGATCGTCAGCGGTGCTCGAACTTTTGCGACTGACATTGATGATTTGTGGGATGCACTAACTAACAACGACCGCATCCCCAACTGGTTTTTGCCGATCACTGGCGAGTTGAAGCTGGGTGGGCGTTATCAGTTGGAGGGCCATGCGGCAGGTCAAGTTTCCGAATGCGATCCCCCCAACTCGTTTGAAGTGACCTGGGAGTGCGGTGGAAATACAAGTTGGGTAAATATTCAATTAGTGTCTGAGGGAGAAGGCACAAAACTGACGTTGAGTCACATCATGTTGCAAGACGAAGACAGTGAAAAGCACTGGAAGCAGTATGGACCGGGCGCAACGGGCGTTGGCTGGGACCTGGGATTCGTGGGGATGGAACTGCACATCGACACGGGGCAGGCAGTCAACATGCAGGAGTCTCATGCCTGGATGGGTTCGGACAATGGAAAAGTCTTTATCACCAAAAGTGCGGATGCCTGGTACGAAGCTCATGTCGCTTCCGGTGAAGATCCAGAAACTGCTCGCGCGATGGCCGACGAAACTGCCAAGGCCTACACGGGCGGACAATGATGAATGCTTTCGTGATACTCGGCGACCCGGTGCGGCGAAGGATTCTGGAATTGCTGGCTGGTGAGCCACTCAGTTCAGGTCAAGTGGTTGATTCTGTACGTAGTGAATTCAGCATCACGCAGTCGGCAATCTCGCAGCACTTGAAGATTCTCCGCGAGAACGGGTTTGCCACGGTTCAGGCCGACGGTGCCCGCCGAATTTATCAGCTTGACACCACTGGCCTCGAAGACATCGACCAGTGGTTGACGCCCTTTCGCCGATTCTGGGAGCCCAAATTCCATGCGTTGGCAAAGGAAATTGAACGAGGCAAACGCAAGCGAAAGAAGTGACAATTCTGGCGCAACGAACAATGCAAACCCGATCGGGCTTGTGACTATTCCCCTTTGCCAATCGTCCGTAACAGAAACTCTTCGTACTTGCGCATCCGACCAATTCGTTTGACATCGCCACCCAGCCCATGTCCACCGGTGGGATCAAGGAACAATTCGACATTCGTTTCCTTGTTCGCCTTCAACAGGGCTCGATATACAGCGACGGTATCCTGGAACAACACGTTCGTGTCTTCCATTCCATGCACCAACAACAACTGGCCCTCAAGGTTCTTTGCCAAGGGGATCAGCGAGTACTTGTCCTGGTCGGTTTTGCCAACACGCGATGGGCCAACGGTTCCGGTGGTGTACCACGAGTTGTAGTTTTCCCACTGAGTCGGTCCAGCGCCCGCCATCCCAACCTGAAATACATCGGGCTCAGTGTACAAACACATTTGTGTCTGGAATCCACCAAAGCTCCAGCCGTAAATCGCTACTCGTTGATCATCGACGTTGTAGTTTTCGATCATGTATTTGACGCTATCGACCAGGTCTTCGACTTGCGGCTTACCGACTTGTTCAAAATTCGATTTTTCAAACACGGCACCGTAGCCCGATTGGCCTCGTGGATCGACGACGATTGTGACATAGCCATGTTTTCGGGCCATGTACATCTGGAAAAAATATCCATCCGAACTGTAGCTGCCATCATTGACACTGTGTCGAGTCCCCAGTGGACCACCGTAGACGTAGATCAGCAAAGGATGTTTTTGTGATTTCTTCCAGCCATCAGGTTTAAACATCATGCCCGAAATCTCATGCCCATGTCGGTTTTCATATTTGAAAAACTCGGGCTTGGCCTCAGTCAGTTTTCTGGCTTCGTCCGGATGCGAATCCGTGACCACATCGACTTTGTCCGGTCCGGTTTGTGCGACCAACTCCGTCAATTGGCCATAGGTTACAAAATTCGCCAACAAGTTTTTACCGTCGTCGCTGACTGCCACTGCTGAAAAATTGCCATCCTCTTTGTTCAGTCGCTGCATGTCTCCCGATTCGAGATCCAGAGCGTAAACCATTTGTCGGGCGGCCGATTCTTTGGTGGCAGTGACAAACATGGTTGTATGGTCTTCCGAGAAACGAATCGGATAGACTTCGAACCGGCCACTGGTGAGCTGTCGCAAGTTCTCATAGAGCGGATCCAGCACATGCACGTGACGGAAACCACTTTGCTCGCTGACAAACGCGATGTGATTCGTATCGGCCACAAAATCCGGCGAAACCATCCGGGGTGTATTGGGACCGCCGTAGTGTTTGAACTGATAAACAACCTTCGAGTCATGCTCGATCAACTCGGGCTGGGCCGTGCGGCCCGGGTTGGTGCCTCGGCGACCGGGCGTGCCGTCTTCCTGGTCTTTCTTTTTTGCTTCGGCAGCATCCTTAGCTTCGTCACTCTCCCTTTTCTTCTTTGCCGCTTTGACTGCCTTGGACATTTCTTCTTCCGTAGGCCAGGTCACCAGGCGAATTTGCACTTCAGAATTCTCCTGGTCGAAGAAACCGAAAGTTACATGCTGATTATCAAGCGACCACCTGGGCGAACTGATCACATCGCGAGGTTCGTCGATCGTCTCCTTGAATACCTCGATCAAAGGCGCTGCTTCTGCTTCTGCCGAATCCAGATCGTATAGATAGACTTTGACATCCCGCGGACTGATCTCATCATCGGATACCGTCCGAGGAACCTTGTCGGACTTCGCGAATCGATCGCGGTAGCGAATGATATCAACCGTTCTGGCTCCACCTTGTCGCTCGCCAGTTTGGCTGACCACAATCATTCGTTTGCCGTCATGGCTAATCTGGTAGCTGGTCAAATTCTCACCGCTGGAAAGCGGCGGATTAAGTTGCTGGACTGCGTGGCTCCCGAAACTGACCTGCATTACCTGGTCGTTCGACCCATAGCTGTAGCCCGAACCATCCGGAAGGAACTCGACCTGTGATTCGCGCTGTGAGGTCCGAGTCAGTCGTTCCAATTCCGGCTTGGTTACATCTTTGACCATGTAGATATCGCCTTCGGAACTGACCAACAGCGAATTGTCGGTCGGATGCCAACGGAACGAAGATACGCCCGAGTACGCCGGAGCATATTCGTCGTCAGCATCTTCGTCGGTAAGATTCATATAGATTTCGCGTTCGCGTTCCAATTCTTGCTCTGACTTTTCGGAGCCCTGGCCAGTCCCTTCGTCATCGTCGCTGTTTTCATCCTTGTCATTCTCCGCGTCTTCTTTTTTGTCCTTGTCCTTGTCCTTTGATTTTTTCTTCGAGTTCTTTTCGTTGTCGTCTTGAGATGGCTTGTGCTTCTTCAGGCGGTCTGCGATTACCAAGCGAGCCGACCGTTGATGTTCTGACATCATGTCGATATTCGTGAGCTGGGTGGCGGTGCCGGATTGGAAATCGTAAACCCATAAATCGTTTCCATGCCGTCGACCTTCGTAGGTTCGATAGAGATATGCAGCAAAACGACCGTCGGCGGAAAAGGAAGTTCCCCTGGCCGATGGGCCGAACATACTCTTTTCCGGAAACAAGTCTTCCAGTTTCAGTTCGTCAGAACTTTTTTCATCCTGCCCACAAGCCATGGGTGAAAGCAACGTGCAAAGCGCCAACAACGAATACGTAAAGAGAGTGCGATTCATAATTCTGTACTTTTCCAATCCGGGATCTTAAGAAGGTCCTATTGTAATTGCCAACCGACAACTTGTGTGCCAGTTGTTGCCGGATCGCCCAGCATTCCGGCACGAAAAAAGCCCGCTTGCCTAAACAAGCGGGCTCACAGTTTTGTTTTGTATCGAACGATTCTATCTGAAATTGACTAGTTCAAGTCGAATCGATCGAGATCCATGACCTTGCACCAAGCCGCAATAAAGTCCTTGACGAACTTTTCGTTACCATCGGAACTCGCGTAAACTTCAGACAGTGCCCGTAGTTGCGAATTCGACCCGAAGATCAAGTCCGCTCGAGTTCCGGTCCATTTCACTTCGCTGGATTTGCGATCTCGAGCCTGAAAAACACCATCGCCGGCATCTTCCCACTCGAAACTCATATCCAGCAAGTTCACGAAGTAGTCGTTGGTCAGAGTGCCCGGTTGTTCGGTAAGAACACCATGCTTGTTGGCACCGAAACTGGCATCCAGAACTCGCAGGCCTCCGACCAGAACGGTCATTTCGGGTGCGGTCAACGACAGCAACTGAGCCTTGTCAACCAACAGCTTTTCAGCCGGACGACTGTCGTTGCCTGAATGGTAGTTTCGGAATCCATCGTACTTCGGTTCCAGCGCGGCGAATGAATCGGCGTCAGTCATTTCCCGAGTCGCATCGGTACGACCGGGGTGGAAAGGGACTTCTACCGAAACGCCTGCATCGGTTGCGGCCTTTTCGATTGCCGCACAACCGCCCAACACGATCAAGTCCGCCATGGAAACAGATTTTCCAGTGGCGTTAAAATCGGCTTGAACTTTTTCCATCGCCGCCAGGACTCGGCCCAACGACTCTGGCGAATTGACGGACCAGTCTTTCTGTGGAGCCAGACGGATTCGAGCACCGTTGGCACCACCACGCTTGTCAGAATTTCTAAACGTAGAAGCCGAAGCCCAGGCTGTTGATACCAAGTCCGAAACAGAAAGACCTGAACTCAGAATCTTGCCCTTGAGCGCTTTCACATCGTCATCGCCAATCAAGTTATCGCCAGCGGCGGGTACTGGATCCTGCCATAGCTGCGGAGGCGCAACTTCCGGTCCCAACAATCGAGCGTGAGGTCCCATGTCGCGATGAGTCAGCTTGTACCAGGCTTTGGCAAAGGCTTCCTCAAACTCTTTCGGATTTTCATAGAATCGTTTCGAGATTGCCGCGTATGCCGGATCTTTAATCAATGCCAAATCCGATGTGAGCATGATTGGAGCATGCGACTTGGAACTGTCATGAGCATCCGGGACGGTACCCTCGCCGCCGCCATCTTTGGGAGTCCATTGCCAGGCACCCGCCGGGCTCTTGGTCAACTCCCACTCATAAGCGAACAAGTGAGTGAAGAAATCATGCGACCACTTGGCGGGCGTTGTCGTCCAGGCACCTTCCAGACCACTGGTGATGGTGTCTTCCGCTTTTCCTTTTCCGTATTTGTTGGTCCAACCGAGTCCCTGTTCCATGATGCCGGCGCCTTCTGGTTCCGGTCCTACGTTTCCGTCCGGGCTGGAAGCGCCGTGAGTCTTTCCGAACGTGTGGCCACCCGCGATCAAGGCAACCGTTTCTTCGTCGTTCATCGCCATGCGACCAAACGTTTCGCGAATGTCTTTGGCAGAGGCAAGTAGATCCGGTTTGCCGTTAGGCCCTTGTGGATTAACGTAAATCAAACCCATTTCTACTGCCGCAAGTGGATTTTCCAGATCGCGTTCGCCCGAGTAACGCTCGTCGGCCAGCCATTCGTTTTCGGGGCCCCAGTAGATATCGTTTTGCGGTTCCCAGACATCTTCACGTCCGCCCGCGAAACCAAACGTCTTGAACCCCATCGATTCCAGAGAAACGTTACCGGTGAGGATCATCAAGTCGGCCCAGGAAATCTTGTTTCCGTATTTCTGTTTTACTGGCCATAACAAACGGCGAGCCTTGTCCAGGTTTGCGTTGTCCGGCCAACTGTTCAATGGCGCGAAACGCAGCGTTCCGTCCGAAGCACCACCGCGACCGTCTCCGACGCGGTAGGTACCCGCGCTATGCCAGGCCATGCGAACCATCAAAGGACCATAATGGCCATAATCAGCGGGCCACCAATCCTGCGAAGTTGTAAGAACTGCTTCGATATCCTTCTTGACGGCTGCCAAATCCAGTTTGTTAAATTCTTCAGCGTAGTCGAAGTCGTTGCCAAACGGATTACTCTTGCCCGAGTTCTGATGCAGGATGCTCAAGTCCAACTGGTTGGGCCACCAATCCTGATTCGAATAAACATCGGAATCCTGAGCCGCGGACTCGGACGCGACACTGGTTGACGTGCTTGTCGAGCTGTTTGCCGAAACGTGTCCATCGCCAGTCATTCCAGTCACCGGACACACGGCCACTTCTTGACCTTCGTCCTGGCCCAAGGCAGTTTGCCCCAGCGACATTCCATAAATCGCGACCGAGCAACCTGCTGCGATTGCCAGCGAACGCAAATTCACCAGTCCATAAATTTTCATTTTCTTACTCCAATACATTTTGATTATCACCGGCATTTCGCAACTTGGCTTTTACCGGCGTCGAGTTCAGACTTTGGAATTCTTTGCAGATTCCTGTCAGAAAACGTAATATCGCAGTTTTCCCGATATAATCCCAATGCATAATAGGCATATTATCTATACGCAATACGCATAGGTTGAAAACACCGGAAAACGCAATGATGAATGAATTAGACTTGCCGCAACTGGCCCATTTCGTCGCGGTGGCCAAGGCTGGAAACTTCACGGCCGCAGCCGCCGAAATCGGGATCTCGCAACCGGCCCTGAGTCGCTCGGTACAAAAACTGGAACGGGTGATCGGCGAACCCTTGTTCGAAAGACAACCGCGGGGCGTGAAGCTAACAGAGCTGGGATCGTTCTTTCTGGTGCGAGCCAATCAGATTCGCGATTTGATTGAAGACACTTTTGCCGAACTGGATGAAGCCAGTAATCGAGGTCAAATTCGGTTGGCCGTGATTCCGACAATCGCACCTTATTTATTGCCCAGCGTGCTCAGGAAGTTCGGTCGAGACCATCCGGAAATCAAATTTCAGGTTCAGGAAGATACGACTCAAAACATTTTGCGGCTGTGCAAGGATGGCGACATTGATCTGGCGATCGTCGCGCTGCCGATTACCGAAAAGTACCTGGAAGTCGAGGCGCTGTTTGAAGAGGAGTTGATCCTGGTGGTTCCCAAGGGCCACTCGCTGGAAACAAAGAAACGAATACGCCTCGCTGACATTCAGGATTATCCTTTTATCACCCTGGATCGACAACATTGCCTGTCCGACAATATCGCCGAGTTCTGTCATCGGCAATCAGTCGCTCCGATCACCATCGAGCGTACCAATCAGATTGCAACCATCCAGGAACTTGTGGCACTCGATCACGGAATTTCAATTGTTCCTCGGATGGCGCAGCAACTGGACAAGAACAAAAGGCGGATTTACAAACGCTTCGCCGGCCAACCACCGACTCGCACAATTGCCTTGTTACAGAATCCCTATCGATACGAACATCGATTTGTTGCGATGTTCAAAGAGTTTATGCACGAGTATGCAGAAACATAACAACAAGTGTTCAATTCGTTTGCTGGTCTGGATTCGAATCGTACCACAAGCGCAAATCGCACTGAGCGCTACTTGTAGAAACTCACGGGACGCGGTTCGACTCCCAGTTTTTTGTAGTTGAAACCCGACTTGAGAGGCTGGTAATCACCCACGATATCGACCATTAGCTCTTCGGTAATTTCCGACTCCAGACCACTTCCCCAATAGACGGCATTCACGGTCGCTCGTCGCACGCCGGCGTTTTCGAAATCTTTGGCCGAGCCCATCGTGAAATGAAAAATCCTGGTTTCTTTGCCAGTGTTGCCTTGCCAGGTCTTCACCCAAGCCACCGGCAGTGGCTCTTTTTTAGAATTCGGTTCTGAATCTTTGTTCAAATCAACCAGCGGCTGTCCCAACAGCAGCGGACTGCAATCTTCAGGGAAAGGATGTTTGTCAGTGTGGCATCGATAAACATCCGAGGGCCCCCAGACGTCATCAACACCGCGCAAGATCGGATGGTCCTTGTTTTCCTCGACGACAATGCCCCGAGTCGATTCGCGTTTCCAACCACCGTGATGGCCCATAAATACACCACCCAACAATTCACGCAAATCTACATTCCGGTCTCCAACCTGATAGGACTTGCCACCCGAAAATCCATGATTGGCAGTTCGCAGCGCGATCAACGGCTTGCCAGAATCGAAGTAATCATGGAAGTGTTTCATTTGATCGTCGGACAACTGCATAAAGCGAGATGACCAGATCAGGCAATCGGCATTGGCCAAGTGCTTCAGGCCAGGAATACGGTGCCGTTTCGATTTGTCTTTAAAGGGCGCTGGCAGAGTCGGATCAACCAGACCTTGATCGTTTACGCAGAACAAAACTGTGCAATCGAAACCATGATGTTGCGAAAGAATCTTTGCCAGCATCGGCATGGACTGTTCACTGCGATATTCTTGTTCGGCCGCGATCAGTACGACGTGTTTTCCTTTGCTCTTGTCCTCGGCACCATCGTAAGTCAGCCACAAATCATTTTCCGGAACCGGATTGGTTCGCAGTTTCTTTCCAACCGAGTTCAATAAAAATTTGACAAGTGGCTTAGATTGAAACCAACCTTCCCACATGTTGTGACCTTGTCCTTCGACAACTTCCAGCTTCATATCGCCCCCCAATTGCCTGTAGCGTTTGGCAACCAGCGCCGAGTTCAACTCCAGGGGAACAACCGTGTCGACATCGCCATGAATATGAAAAATCGGAACTTTGGCTCGAGCCAGGCCTTCAAGCCGATCGATCGGATTGAACTCGGTCAGCCGCGACTTCAACTGTTGGGCACTCATTCCAAAAGCACCACTGGCTTTTTCAATTCCGGGATAGCTGGCGATGTTGCAAACCGGATAGATGCCGGCAATTCCGGAAACCAGTTCAGGATTTTCCGCTGCCCAACTGTAGAGCATCAATCCACCGCGACTGCGAGCCAACAAAGCAGGACGCGCGCTGAAATTTTTCACTTCGGTCAGATACGCATGGAATTCGTCGTACTTGGATCTACCGGCAGGACTTCCATAGGATTCGCCCACATCGATTCCGGCGACGGCCACCCCAGAGTCCAGGAATTTTTCGAACATCCATTTTTCAGAATCAGCCGGCAACCCGGACAAGGTCGGTGCGTACCAGACCCATTCCTGCGGCACCTGAGAGTTGCGTTTCCTGGGCAAGATCACGAAACACTCGTTGCCGTTTAGCTTGAAGACCTCGCCCTGGCCAGGCAGTTTCTTTTGGCTGGCCGTGATCTCGGGCACATCATGATCATGCGACAACCTCTCGATCCAGACGTTGCGATACTGGACCTCATTGCGGTGCCCTTGAAACTTGATCGGTCGCAACGAGCAATCTTCCTGTTTGCCGGCACCGGTTTTGTTTTTCAATTCAACATCATCGTGAATCAACACGCCGTTTTGATAAACAGTGATTCGAGCATTCCGCGTTTTCTGATTTTTGTCAAAACGAGCGGCCTTGAAGGCGATATCAAATGTCTGCCATTCTCCAGCTGGCTTGTTAACCAACTGGTCAGGTTTCTTGAATCCATAGATGCAACTGCAATCATCGAGCTTGTAGTCTTCCAGCTTAATCCCGTGAGAGTTCAGGATCTGCAGTTCGTAACGTTGTTGGATGTAGATCCCTGAATTCCCGTTGCGCTGGCGCGGTTCGCCGCTGGCATCGTTAATGTTGAATTCAACATGCAGTCGAAAATCCTGATACGCTCGCGGAGTAACCACGCTATCCCAAGTTGGCGAGGCGGTCAGGATTCCATTGTCAAACACCCAGTTGCATTTGGCAGCGGATTCGGGAACCAGCACTGATTCATCACCTACCAACTGGACCGCGTTTGCTGGCCGCTGAAAATCAATGACGTTTTTAGTGGACTGGGCCGCTTCAAGCTCGCTTTGCGGTTGCTGCTGATCGCTGGCGGAAAGCGGAATCTCGTTGAGCGTGTAATACGCATTCGCATGCAGCAGGTTTTCTCCCTCGGCAGATTTCATATCGGGAAGATAAAAGTCGTGGACATGGCCCTGCACAAGTCCATCCACATCAATCGACACTTTTAATCCATCGTCTGAAACCACAGCGCGGGTGGCAGTCGGAATCGTCTGATCCACTTCGGGACTGCCATATCCCTGACGGTAGATATGTGTAAACGTTTTAAGTTGATAGTTCTCTGGTTGTGAAGCAATCTCGACATCGACCGGCTTGGTAAATTCGATTTCAAAACCTGTGGGCCTGGCAACGATTTGTTTGATCTCGAAAGGAACCAGCCCAGTCCAATCCAAGCGCTGCACAGCGTAGGCCTTGGGACCTCGAACGGGCCAACCTCGATTCGTTCCACCTGCGATCAACTGACCCTGCGGTGTAAACTGAACCGCCAACAGGCCGGTATCAAAACCTTCTCGAAACGGATAGCAGGCACCCTGCCAAACTCCATTAACCTTTTCGGTAGTAACACGCATCACCACACCAAGGCTGAAGTCACCGATGAAAATTTGATTTTCAAAAGGCCCGAACTTGCCACCAGTTCGATCAACCATAAAGCCTGAGA
>CAZOXC010000032.1:0-12572 GCA_964583205.1 uncultured Pirellulaceae bacterium
GTATTGTTGGAAGTGCATGTGGACCGCTTGTCGCAGGCGGAAAAGCTAAAAAGCTGGTCATGGCGATCTGGTTTGCCACGATCGTGTTTTCAATTGGATTGTTGATCGTTGCGGTTTATGCACTTTTGTCGGGTCAACCCTATGGGGTCTGGTATAGCCTTGGATTGCCAGGTTTGTTGGGCACATTTCTATTCTCCATTCTTACACCTGTAATTTTGAATCGCTACCGCGAAGCAGAACGGCGCAGCATGTCTGCCCAGGACCTTTGATGACTCGCTAACGACATATCAGTCAATTTCGCGAAAGAACGATAAATGTTAAATGAAATCACAAAAACAGCGCTGCTATTGGTAAGTGTTTGTTGCATCCTTGTTGGCAACAACAACGCAAAAGCAGATTCAGATTATCTGGTCGTGTCGTTTGTTTCTGCGGAAAGTGAATATTCAGAAGCAGCTCGTTTGCTTGCCGAGCGCCATGACGCCCAGACGGTCTATTCGAGTCTCGATAAATTCGACGAGTTAAAAGAAAAGCTCCTTGAACTTCAGCCACAAACTGTCGCATTCATCGTTAAGCCCGAAGACCTGCAAGTTAATTTTGTCGAACAGATTCTTGTTTTATCGACTCAAATGGATTTTGACCCCTTTGTTGATTTTTCTTATGGGTTCATCACTGGTCGAGATGCCAAGGCGGCCGTGAATCTGGTGCGTGCTTCGGCCAGCCAGAAACAGTTCGACTCTCCAGCGATCACCATGTTTGGAGTTGGACCGGATTCGATGGGCGACTCTCGAAAGCAGGAGGCTGCCTGGCCAATCGGCAAAATGATGGTGCCAGTGAAGACTCTGCAAAGCGCCGGTGAACGCGACGAGACACGTGACGAGTCGTTTATCGAAACGGCTTTGCCTGAACTGGAAGGTTCACCGATTTTGTTGTTGGCATCGCATGGGTACCCGACTGGTTTGGTGGGAGGCTTAAAGGCCGCCGATATTCGTGACCGCGATTTCACAGGCTCCGTCGCCCTGAATATCGCATGCTACAACGGAGTGACCGGCACTTGGTTCGAAGATGATTGGAGCACCAAAACCGTTCAACAGCGGCAAGTCGATCAGAGTGAGAGTTTCTGCTTGCAAATGATCGACAATGGGGTCGCGGCTTATTTCTGCTATGTGACACCTCGACCTGCTGGACCGAACATGCTGGGAGATGCTTTGGTCGTGGCGTCTTCCGGAAAATCCGTCGGTCAGCTTCGCATGGAAGATGCCAACAGAATGATTCTTGCACACCTAATGACGGGCGACGATCGTTTGCAGATAACACCGATGTCTACCGGACAGGAAATCCAGCTTGATCGAACGCCTGGTGATATTGTCAAACGCATGTCGACGGGAGGCATCCTGATTGGCGACCCGGCATTTGAACCCTTTGGCCCTGCAGAGAACGCTGACCCTCAACAACAAAATGTTGAGAACACCGATACTGGAATGATTGTCGAAACGAAAATCAAATCTCCCATTCAACACATGTTCACCTCGGAACAAATCAACTATTGGGAAAACACTTCGCCAGCAATGAGAGTTGAAACGATGCTGATGCTGGATGATCAGGCAATCGAAGAAGTGAGAATCTTGGAGGCTCCCGGGGAACAATACCATTTTGTAGCTGCAGTTGAATTGCGGGATGGAGAACGCTGGCTGCGATTCAAATTGACAACTCCCAGAAAGATGGATCCGGAGACATTTCGAAAACATGCTACATCGGGCGTGGCGGTAAAATTCGAAGTCGTGTTCGGAGACCCGTTAGCTGACCAGGCCAGCGACTTGAAAATTATTCGCGGCAGCAAGCTCAAAGACTAACTGGCTTGTCCGCTCCCTCAAGCGGACTGATTTTGCTCATTTATCGCTTGGCCGTGATTTGAAAAGCGGCCCCAGACTGGCAAATTTCTCGAAAACTTGATCTTCTGACGAAACGAATTCGCCCCTGAATCCGTCAACGAACTTGAGAATTAGGCGGGTTCGTTGGACCTGTTCTACAACTTTGGTTGGCCGCAAGTTTTTTTATTGTCCGGCGAAAAGTTGTCCGTGCTGGCCAATTAGAATATATTTTGTCGTCGAAACAGGGAACGATCGCTCACGTCATTCTTCAGGCGCGAGCAATTCGACGGGAAGAGTAGGGCAATCATGGATCAACGAACAATCTGGCTTGCGCGTTTGCAGCGCCGTTTGCGCTGGGGCCTGTTTATGAAATGGGCGGTCAAGTATCTTGCGATCGGCTTGTTTGTTTGTGGCACGGTTGTGCTGCTTCTGAAACTGGTGTCGCCCGGGACCTGGCCACATTCTTTGTGGATTCTGTTAATCAACATCCCGCTGTTGTTGCGAGCCTGGACGGTCAGCTACCAGGAAGTCTATTCACATCAGGATGCCATCGCGATGTTGGATTCCAAAATCGGCGCGGGCGGATTGCTGATGTCGCTTGACGAATTACCGGACGCGGTCTGGACTGGGCAACTGGAAACTCAGGAGGAGAAGTGGAGGCAGGCGATTCCCCGGATGCGCTGGCAGCGCGCGCTGAAAACGCAATTGGCACCTGTCGCATTCTTGCTGGCAGCCTGCTTTATTCCCGAGCGGACGCTTGCCGAGATCACCATGCAGCGTCCTCAAGTCGCTCAGCAGGAAATTCAAAAACTGGAAGATGCGCTGTCCCAACTGGAAGCGCAGCAATGGATTACTCAGGAAGAGCAGGAAGAACTGCGAGAAGAAGTTCGCAAGCTGGCCGATGAGACTCGGCGGCAAAACCTGACTCATGAAACCTGGGAAAACGTCGACACGATCAAACAGAGAATGCAGCAGGTCATCGGGTCGCAACGGATGCAGATGTCCAAAGCAGCCGGAGCGCTGGCAACTTTGCAGGACGCCATCGATTCGGGAAAAACTCTTTCGGCTGAGCGGCAAGCGGAAATCGAAGCACAGTTGGAAGACATTTTGAAGCAGAAGGGTTTGACCAACGCGATCAGCAAGGAAGTGCTTGAACGACTGAAACAAAACTTGAAAGACGGTCAGTTTAATGCGGCCCAATCACAGCAGGATTTACAACAGGCGATGGAAGAGTTCCGTGATTTCATGGAACAACAAGGAATCGAACTGGATCGAGCCCTGGAAGGCATGGAAGGTGTGCCTCGATTTGATGGCGAATTTGATTGGGAAGGCGGAGAAGGTGAGGGCGAAAGCGCTGGAGAACCCGGTGCAGGCGGGCTGGGACGCGGTCGCGGTGACGCCGATATGGGTTGGGGCGAAGAATCCGACAAGCAGGGGATCAAGTTCAAAGACACATTACTTCCCGAGGGAGTGGCTGACCCCAATGACGATGTGATTCGGATCACTTTGACCGAACCGGATGCTGAACCGGTCGCCCCCGAAGGGCGCTCAGCACCTCGCCAGGCCACGGACGCCACAGGAAATAACGCCTGGAAGCGAAATTTGAGGCCAAGACACCGGGAAATTATTCGAAAGTACTTTGATAAACAAGAGTGATCGAAGGCAACCTTGATCGCGAAAATCCGGCAACGTAATAACAATTCAATCTGGCAATAGCAAAAGTCTGGGGGGCACTTTGGCGGATAACCATGTTTCGCAATTGGATCCACAAGCGGCTGAAGATCGCTTGCTATCGGGAGATCAAGTCAATCAGGCCCAACAGAGCCTGCAAAAATTACTCGACGGATTAGGCACCGCGATCCTGGGACAACAGGACCTGCTGGAAGCCGTCGTGATTTGTCTGGTCGCTCGAGGCCACATGTTGCTGGAAGGTTTGCCGGGTCTGGGAAAGACCGAACTGGTGAAATCTCTGTCCAGCTTGCTGGGTCTGGAATTCTCACGAATCCAGTTTACGCCGGACTTGTTGCCCAGCGACATTATCGGTGCGCCGATCCTTGAGGAATCTGATCAAGGTCGCAAACTGGTATTTCACAAAGGCCCCGTGTTTACCAACCTGCTGCTGGCCGACGAAATCAATCGAGCCACACCGAAAACTCAGGCCGCTTTGCTGGAGGCCATGCAGGAACATCGAGTCACAGTGATGGGCAAGTCACATCCCTTGCCGCAACCTTTCTTTGTGTTGGCGACCCAGAACCCGATCGAGCTGGAAGGCACCTACCCGCTGCCCGAAGCTCAGGTTGACCGCTTCACCTTCAAGATCAACGTGGCTGGCGTGGACGCCCAAACTCTGCAGGAAATCATCAGCACTCGGACTCGAGGTCGAGCGCCCGAACTTTCCACCGTGATGGATGCCGACGAGTTTCAGAATCTTTTCAGAGCAGCCGAGCAAGTTCATCTGCCTCGCGCCGTGGCCAACTACATTGCCAGACTGGTCACTGCGACGAACCCCGCCCACGAAGAATCAATCGAACCAGTACAGAAATACGTCAAGTTCGGAGCTTCGCCTCGGGCGGCCATTGCTCTGGCAGGCACCAGCCGTTCCGCTGCCTTGTTGAACGGCAAACCCAATGTAGGATTCGATGAAGTGCGTCAAGTCGCTCCTTTTGTGCTGGGCCATCGGATGATCCTGGATTATTCGGCTCGCCTGGAAGGTTGGTCAGCAACTCAGTTGATCGATGAGTTACTGGACAAGGTTTCCGAAGTTGGGCGCGAACTACCGCCTGACTTGCAGGAATCAAACAAGTAGTCAGGAGTAGGTATGAATTGGTTTATCCGATCGTTCTTCATTTGTGTTGGTTGGTCATTGCTGGGGCTGCTGGCGGCGCTGCTGCTGGACAGTCAGCCTTTGCTGGCGCAATTGTCATCCCCCTCATCGTACTCGCCAACCACAACAGGTCGTCTGGGTAGTCAGCATGATAAAAACGCTGAAGATCTGAATCTGTCGATTGATACTCGCTGGTGCAGTGCGACTTACGGTGGTTATTTTCCAGTACGAATTCAATTGGAGAACCGTGGACCGGATGCCACCGTACGGTTTTCGGTCGAGCCGGATACCGTTGGCAATAACGACGGTTGTGATGCAGTGAAAAGCGTGCTGGCCAAACAAAATGTCGCCACGGAAGTATTGTTGTTGGTTCCTGCAACATCCACCAACAGCTACTTTCGCCTGACGGTCTACAAAGACGATCAATTGATCGAAGCTTTGAATACTAATTTTGGCAACACGAATAATGCCTATTTGGGCATCGGTAACGACCTGGTCGCATTACTGGAACTGACCGACAACCTGGCTCAAACTCATCCCTTCGAAAATCCTCACTTGGCCGTGCCTGTCGCTTACTTTTCAGTCGATTTGCAGAATCTTCCGGGCAACTGGCTGGCCTACTCGGCTGCGGACATTATCCAGATCACTGCAGACGACTTTGCTTCGCTTGATGAAGAAGTCCGGGAGGCGATTCTGGACTGGGTCAGGGTAGGTGGAAGTTTATTGATTAACAGGTGTGAAAAGTTTGAAAATGCCAACGAATCAACGGTCGACAGTTTGTTGGAAATGGAATCAACTGCTGCAACCAGCCAGCATTGGCACTCCGCCGATCCGCAAACGTTTATACGTAAAGAACTCTCCCTGCGGCCCAATCAGATTGTTGCCCGGTATCGTCCTGAACAGAACACGACCAAGCGGAAAGCATCGCGTCTTCGAGAGCGCGAAAGATTAAATGCCCGCGACAGGTTGCTGGAGAGTGCAGGCGAGACTCTTGAGTCGATTGACTTAGCCGAACTGGACCCGGAGTTTATGGCACTCCGGGGATATGGATTTGGTGAAGTGATTCGTGTCAAAGGCGACCTTCGAAAACTGGAGGCTAAAGAATTGTTCTGGCTGTCTCAGGAGGTCGATCTGAATGGCAAACAGTGGGTCAATCGCCATGGGTTCAATCCGCGCATCGGCGGATATGATTTCCTGGATTTCGTGATGCGGGGAATCCGGATTCTACCAACTTTTGCCTACGTTACCTTGATCACACTTTTTTGCCTGATCATCGGACCGTTGAACTATTTCTACTTCTATTTCAAGAAGCGTCTTACCTCGATCCTTTGGTCGATTCCGTTGATTTCGATACTGGCATCGATTTTACTTGTCGCCTATTCCACGGTGGCAAACGGCTTTGAAACTAAAACCAAACTGCGGAGTGTCACGTTACTTGACCAACAAAATCAAACTGCGGTATCGATGACTCGGGTCGCGATGTTTAGCGGAAATTCTCCCAGAGACGGTTTAAAGTTCAGTACAGACACTGCGGTGTATCCGGTTTGGCCAACGGATGAAATGGCCAGAGCCGGCACGGTCGACTGGACTGAAGCTCAAAACTACGACCGCTCCTGGATTCCATCGCGAACTCGCCAGCAGTTTAGCCTGCAAACGGTAAGAAACGAGCGAGGCCGTTTGTCAATCACGCGTGAAGACGACACCACTCGAATCGGCAACGGGCTGCAGTGGCACATTGACAAGATCATCGTCTGCGATTCCGAGGGGAATCGAGGTTTCGCCGAAAACATCGCGCCAGGCGAACAACTGACAGCACAGAAATTGACGGGCGGAAACCTTGAAGCGTTTCAGGAGATCATCGAGGATCAAAAACTCGAATCGCCCGTGAATTCGACCCGACTTTCCTCCAGCGGTCGTTATTCCGGCGGCTATTTCGGCGGTCCGGATGGCATAACTCGAGGTTCCTACTCGACCAACCTGGGCGAGCTGCAGTTGAGCTGGATCAAAGCAAATGACTTTCAGGAAATCGAGATGATGCCTGGATCCTATATTGCGATTCTTGGCGAGTCGCCCAGCCTGGAAATCGGTCTGGAAAAACACAAGGTCACAGAAGAACTTCATGTCGTTTTTGGTTTCAATTGATGATCGTCGACACCGAACAACAAACCACAGCAACGGCTGTCGCCAGGCAAAATCAGGCGCCTGTGCTGGCGGTGCGCGATCTGACTCGCTGTTTCGGAAATCTGCGCGCCGTCGACCAGGTCAGTTTTTCTGCCTGGCCGGGTCAGGTCATCGGGTTTATCGGTCCCAACGGCGCTGGCAAGACTACTACCATGCGGATTCTGGCAACGCTGGATTTGCCTGATGCCGGCGACGCGTTTATCAACGGCCATAGCGTGATCGATGAACCGGATCTGGTTCGCCACAGTGTCGGCTTCATGCCGGATGCGTTTGGCAAATACTCGAATATGAATGTCGTGGAGTATCTGGATTTTTATGCTCGAGCCTACGGCTTGAGAGATCAGCAACGCCGGGATGCGATCGAGCATGTACTGGTGTTTACCGAGCTGCGACAATTGGCCGACAAGCAAATCCGAACATTGTCCAAAGGCATGTCCCAGAGATTGGGCCTGGGCCGCACATTGATTCATGATCCGCAATTGTTGATCCTCGACGAACCGGCTGCTGGACTTGATCCGCGAGCCCGAGTCGAACTTCGTGAACTGGTAAGACTACTGGCAACCGAAATGGATAAAACAGTCCTGATCAGCTCGCACATCCTCACCGAACTTGGTGAAATTTGTGATTCAGTCGTGATCATTGAAGCCGGTCGGGTTTTGGCCGATGGTTCATTGAAAGACATTCGCGACCTGCAGAGGCAACGCCGAGGCAGCACGGGATCTTCCACGATTCTGATTTCTCTGTTGCAGGAAGATGATATGGAAAATCGTTACCAGGCGTTCGCTCGCTGGCTGCTGGAACAAGCTCACGTCCAGAAAGTACACACTAGTCAGGACGGTGTGGCGGTCGATTTCTCCGGGGATCAACAAGCCGTCTATCACTTGCTCACCAGTGGGTTGAGTAACGAATTTAAAATCTGCGAGTTCTATGGCAAAACGGAAAGCCTGGAAGACGCGTTCATGAATATCACAGAAGGCATCACCCAGTAGCGAGTGAAATACGTCGTCAGGCACACACAAGATCATTGCAAGCGAGAATCCCCTGAGTACTGAACAAAACAAACCGCCGGGCCCCGAAGAGAGTACGCTCGAGAATCGCTCGGTCGATTCAACCAGCGACTCCGGTGAAACGGCAACTAACGAAACTGCCAATCAGCTCGACGAAACCACCAATGGACAGGACAAGACTGCTCGTTTCGTCGGCCAATCGACTCGCTGGGGCCGGCTGTCAGACTGGGTCAATCCAATTCTGGTCAAGGAGTGCCGGCATGCGCTGAACAGTCGAATCTTTCTGATCACGTTTTTTGTAATGCTGGGTTTGTGCTGGATCATATCGCTGGGCGGTAGCGTGCTGGCCGGAGACAGGATGGAGTTCTTCTCCTTTTCTCCCTTGTTTTTTTCGATTTACTTTGCTGTCTTGCTGGTGGCATTGTTCATCATCGTGCCCTATATGACTTTCTGGAGTTTGCTTTCGGAAAGACACGAGGCCACGTTTGATGTTCTCAACATTACGACCCTCAGCGCCAGAAGAATCGTCTACGGCAAGGTTGCCAACGCGCTGATTCAGATCTTGATATTTTTCACGGTCGTTTCGCCGTTTATAGCTTTCACTTCGATGTTGCAGGGATTCCGCATCTTCAACATCTCAATGATGATGACGGTGGCTTTTTTCATCTCTCTTGCCTTGTCGAGTATCGGAGTCGCCGCCAGCACGCTGTCAACCAATCGTCTGTTTCAGGGAATCATCTCGGTGATTCTATTGGGTGCTCTGTTTATCTTCACAGCGATCTTGATCTTGAACTGGAACCCCTGGGATGGTTGGATGCTGGAACTTTTTGCCAGCGAACCGTTGGTCGAACAAAGGCTTACCCAGCAGGTTTTGCTCTTTTGCGGTGCAATCTGCCTGTTCATGTTGCTGTATTCCTGGGTTGCCCTGGAATTTGGTGTTTCCAGAATTACGTTCGAGAGTGACAACCGTTCGACCATGATGCGAATCAGTTGCCTGTTTCTGTTTGTCGCACTTTGTGTCACGTTTGCATCGATCACCGCCAGTTCCACCTATATCGATCAAGCATCAATAAGGGTCTTCTTCTTGCTTCTGGCGTTTCATCTGGCAATCATTTCCTATTTTGTCAGTTGTGAACCGATCAAGCTGTCTCGTCGAATCCACAATCGTATTTCCAAGATTGGTATCTTCAATTTATTTCTACTGCCTTTCTTGCCGGGAGCCGGTCGAGGCTTTTTTTACATTCTGCTGCTGATCGGCATTTTCCTGGCTTATTGTTTTTCCATCGATTTGATTTATCAATATCGTATTGGTATTGGCAGCAGTTGGCGAATCGCTGATGGCAAGCCGCTTCTGATGGTGGGAATGGTGCCTGGTTTGTTTGTGTTGTTGTATGCCTGTATCGCAATCGGTTTAAGTTCGTTACTTCGTCATCGTTTCAAACTATTTCATTCGGGTCACATTCGCCTCATGGTGTTGGTGATTGGCGCGGCATTCGCCATCATTCCGTTCTCTGTTCATTACATGATCAACTACAAGAACCCCAGAGTCTTCGACTACAACCTGGCGATGTTGTTTAACCCTTTTGCAACCATCAGTCAGGTAATCGATCCCATCGGGACGACTTATACTCTGGAGCTGATCCTGGTGGGCCTGGGGATCGCCACCTTGTTCGTCTCTTTCCTGGCGATCAAACCCGTGATTGATTCAGTGGCTGAAGTCATTTCCAAGCCCCAACCGTCAAGGTTGGAAGATATCGAACGCGCGATGGCCGAACGTGAATCGGCCAGTCGAGAAGTCGCTCAACCGCAGCCCACTGTTTAATTTCCGGGACACCTGATGCGCAACGATCCAGAAGTTCGAAGAGCGGTTGACCGTTACCAGCTGGGCATTCCGACCAGCCCGGTGAGTGGTTCCGCTGGCGAATTGCTGGGCAAGGGAACTGGCAGTTCGTTGGAATTTCAGGAGCACCGTGAATATCTGCCGGGCGATGACCTGCGGCATCTGGATTGGGCCGTGTATGCCCGCAGTGATTCCCTGATGGTCCGCATGTACCGGGAAGAGATCAGTCCCAATACCCAAGTCATTCTGGATGTCAGTCGCTCGATGGATACCGGGTTTGATGGGTCGCGAGGAATCAAATCCAAAGTCGCTCGGCAACTGGCGGCCATGTTTGGCTTGATGATTTCCTCGCTGGGAGCTCGGCCTTCACTGGTCCTGGTAGGAGACGAACGTCCTGTTCGCGAGTTACCCTTCGCCGAATTCGAGCTGCTCAGTGACTGGCAGATGACCGGCAGCCGAAATCTGGAAACGGCACTCGTCGAAAATGCGATCCCGCTCAAACGAGGCGCAGTCCGAATCGTGATCAGTGACTGGATGTTTCCTCACGATCCGCAGTCATTGGTTCGTCGCCTGGCGATGGACTCCAGCATGATGTGGGGCATCCAGCTGTTGACGGACTTTGAACAGAGCCCGCAACCACTGGGCGGGCGGAAGTTGATCGATGTCGAAAGTGATGAACAATCGGACTTGATCATCGATCATGGTGTAATCGATCGATATCAAAAGCGTCTGGCAAATTTACAGAATCAGTTGCAGTCCGAGTTTCGGCGCTGTCGAGGCACTTTCGTCAATTGCGTTGCCGAACGAGGCTTGGACGCAATTTGTTTACAACAGTTGTGTGAATCAGGAATTCTGCGAGTCGCGTAAAATGTTTTTTGCCAATCCATGGGGACTGTTGGGACTTTTGTCGCTGCCGATCATCGCAGCGATCCATCTGTTCCAGCGCCGATTTCCGCAACTGGATGTGGCCGGACTGCATTTGTGGGACCTGGATATCAAGGTCAAGAAAGCCGGGCGTCGAGTGGACCGCTTGCCGATCTCGCGGACCTTGCTGCTGGAATTGTTTTGCGGATTGTTGCTGACGATTCTGCTTGCTCAACCTCGAGTCAGCAGCACCAGTGCGATCAATCGCTGGATTGTCGTGCTGGACAACTCGGCTTCGATGGCGGCCCTGACTCCGCAAGGCACTTTCCGTGATTTGGCGATCAAGCAAATCGAGGAACAAATAGAAGGTCAAAATAACTTGCAGGTCACTGTGATACTGACCGGACGACGGCCCGCGATCATTGCCGGTCCGCGAGTCACCTGGAGGGATGCCAGAGCCAAGCTGGCGGATTGGAATCCAAGCGACACCCAACACGATTATCAAATCGCCTGGGACATGGCGGCCGAGTTGACTGGACCCAACGACAGTTTGTTGTTCGTGACCGATCGCATGGTCGACACCTCGATTACGCCGGCTCAAATGACGGTTGCTGCCGTGGGACAACCGCTGGTCAACCTTTGCTTCGAATCGGCTCGCTGGACCAGAGACGAACCTGACGAACCAAGCCGATTGTATGTGCGCCTGGCCAACAAATCGGAAGAACCGATCCTGGGAGATTTGGTTGCCCGCTCCGCTGGTCAGGAAATATTTCGTCAAGCCATCGAATTCAAGCCTCGATCGGCGATTCCATTTGAAACCGAGTTGCCAGACGGACTGAACGAAATCGAATTAGCGATCGAATCGGAAGTGGACGCGCTGAAAACAGACAGCATCATCACCCTGGTTCAGCCCAAGTCGCGCACAATCGCTTATGCGCTGGAGTTGCCCGAAAATCACCCGGCGATTTCCTACACGCATCGAGTCATGAATTCGATGAACAACGTCGAACAAGCCGATGATACCGACAGCGCCAACTTCCTGATCGGCGATATCAACCAGCCAGTCATCGATCCTCAAATTAAAACCTGGATCGGCATTGGACCGGTCGATCCGAATCTGCCCAGCGCCAGCCCGGACACAGACGACTCGGCAGAAAACACGGCCGACCAGAACTCTGAAAATCCGGAGGACTCGGGCAACCCGGAGAACACTGAAGACACCAACCAGTCCGCCACCGAAGAGGATCAACCACCAACCTATAGTGTGATGGCCAGTCGCGGCCCATTTCTGATTGATCGACGCAATTCGGTTTTGGAAGGTATCACTTTGGAAGGAGTCTACTGGAGCGGCATTTTGACGATTGCAGATTCGACCGGCTCTCTGGTGTCTACCGGTGATCGGATTTTACTGGGCGAGCGCAGTGATCTGGAACGCACCTGGTACTACATGAACATCGATCTTGCCAAATCCAATTTACTGACCAGCCAGGACTGGCCGATCTTGATCAGCAACATAGTTGAAAACTCACGGAAACGGCTTCCGGGCCTGAGAAACTGGAACTACAAAATTGGTGAGCAAGTTGAATTCCTGCTCTCGCAAGAAGATTACCAGCGTGCGCCCGCTCGATCCCTGACTCTGGAGCAGATGACGGCTCTTGGCGCTCCAGCATCGGATCGCACGATTGCCCGACTTCCCAGCGTGGAAATTCCGCCGCCCGCTGAAGCAGGTTTATATGAAATCAAGGACGGTAATCAAGTCATCGATCGGTTTGCGGTCAACTTTTTTGATGCCGATGAATCGAATTTACAGAATCTGGATTCTGGATTCAAAGAAGGTGTCGCAACGCAATATACAGATGAATCGCATGAGAAGAATTTAACCTGGCTCTGGTGGCTGTTATTGTTGGTCGCTGGACTGGCCGTGATTGGCGACTGGCTGGTACTCAGACCTCGCAAGGGTGAAGACTGCTAAATTTTGCCTACACTTA
>CAZOXC010000033.1:0-12266 GCA_964583205.1 uncultured Pirellulaceae bacterium
ATCCTTCACTGGCTGTAAATGTAAAACATACCGAACCACTTTCCGATTCGCCTGGCACCAGAAGTGTTCGCCAGCCTGGAAAGTCTCGTTCAAGCAAACAATTTGGCTTGATACTGGGTGCAGTCGCGGCGCTGGTGTTAGTTACGCTGACTGCCGCTCTGGTGCTGATTCCCCGCAATCGCGACAACCCGAATTTGGTTGAGAACGGCAACAATTCTCAGCCCGCAGTTGGTGATCTGTCAAATGATGGCCTTGTCGATAACAACCAGCCAATCAACGCCGTTGATCCATTCGAACAATTCACGACCGATAATCCGGAGCGAAACGAAGAAAGAATCGTTGACGTTCCCGATCAGCCGCAACCGCCCAGCGGCGAATCTTATCCCTTGCTGGCTCCCGGTGAATTCGTTTCTCCGGCGCCGTTTGAAAGAGTCGTATCCAATGAAGCTCCCAGCAGCCCGCTGGAGTTACGCGACCTGATCAATGAATCTTTGCAGGCGGCCTGGGAAGCCAACGGTTTAAAGCCAACTAACCGAGTATCAGATGAAGCCTGGTTGGTTCGAGTTTCTACGCGTCTGTTGGGTGATCAGCCTTCACCGACCGAAATGCAGGAACTGCGAGAACTGCTGGATGACTCGGGCCGTCAAGCTCTGGTTTCGCATTTAATGAACCACGATCAATATCGCGACCGATTCGAACAACGGTTGTCTCGGGGCCTGGCGTTGCAACTGCTTGGCTTCCATCGCGATGTTCCGATTGAGAACGATCCCAACTTTGATCAATTCAATAATTACCTGGCAAGCTTGATCGAAAACAAAACGCCCTGGGATTCAATCGCCTACGGTTTGATCTCGGCAACCGGCGGAATCGAAACCGAATCCGAAAATTACAACCCGGCCACCAGCTATTGGAAACTGATTTCCCTGCGAACCGCCACCGATCAGAGCCAGTGGGCCAATCATGTTTCGCAGACATTTTTGAATCAAAACATGCAGTGCGCTCAGTGCCATAATTCCAGCGACCAACAGGTTGCCCAGTTGGATCATTGGCGTCTGCGGGCGTTTCTGGCTCAGTCTCAGATTGGGCGAGATGCAAATGGCGAAATTCGATTAGAAAACGTCGACTTCCTTCCGGAGCGCGAAAAGAGTTTGGATCAAGCCGCCTTGCAGGTTGCTGATTCGGACCAGTTTGCTTTCCCGGCATTGCCGGGCGAAGATCCTGACTCGCTGAGTGGCTTGGTCAAGCAGTTTGATCGACGTACCGTGCTGGCGGGAAAGATTGCTGTTTCGCAGGAGTGGAAGACGGCTCTGGTAAACCATGTCTGGACTCTTTATCTCAACAGCCCATTAGAATCACACGATCGTAACACTGCTGCTCCTTTGAGTGATTTGCAAGACAAGCTTGCAGAACAGATCGCGGCCGACGACTATCAAATTGAATCCTTGATCGCGGCAATTTTGATCAGCGAGCCCTTTGCGTTGGCGGTCGAAAATCAGCATGAAGCTGCTCGTGACAATCCGATGTTTGGAACGGCCGCTTATTTTACCCGTTATTACGATCATCAAATCAGCTTGAGGCGTTCAGAAGATGCCTTGGCAATCGTCGACAAAACCTACCGGGAAACTGAAAATCAAGACCTGATCGCGATGCGAGGAGTGCTGGCTCAACGGATCAATGGAGCGGTCCAGACGCCCGAAGCGATCAAGGTTACTCAGGGACTTCCCCAGAAACAGATTGGCTGGGGGCAAGACCTGACCAACAGCGCCATTTTGCAGAGCATCGTTGATTCGGAGATGAGCCGGGACGACAAGATCAAACACTTAGTGATCTCGGCATTCAAACGGCTGCCTACCGACGAAGAAATGCAGGCTTGCCAGTCGATTCTCGACAACAGCAGCGATGATTTGGCGGCTTACCAGGATATTTGGTGGGCACTCTTCAATAGCTTCGAGTTCACCTTGCCGGGCGGCATCAAGTAACTTGATTGCTCAATAGTGATAGCACTATTCGGCCTTTGCATTTGCTTTGAAAAACGGACTTGGTGACGTCTGCCCTGGTGGTTTAGAATCACGTAAATTCACGGCTGAGACCGCGCTTTAATCGCTTGCCAATCCCCTCGAAATGACCTTCGAGATACATAACGGATGGGCAAGCAAACGACAGGAAAGGATGCCTGCATGTACACGTTGCAAAAACTGGCCGAAATCGTTGATGGAAGAATCATCGGCGCCGGTTCTACTGAAATCACTGGAACAGCGGTTCTCTCGTTAGCGCAGCCGGGAGATATCACGTTCGCGCGCGAAGAAAAAAACTTCAAGCAAATCGACCAGTCAGCGGCCACCGCAGTAATCGTGCCTCAAGAAACCGATTGTTCGATCCCGTCAATTGTTGTCGATGATCCCGAAACGGCCTTCTCTGAAATCGTCGCCGTTTTTAAACCTCAGCGAGTTATGAAATTCCAGGGGGTCAGCCCGGCAGCCCACGTAAGCGACTCTGCACAACTGGGTAGCAACGTCACAATTTATCCCGGCGCGTTTGTTGGTGACGATGTGCAGATCGGTTCGAATACCGTGATCCACTCAAACGCCAGCGTGCTGGATGGCACCGTGATTGGAGACGACGTAACCATTTTCCCTGGTGCTGTTCTTTACCCGGACACTCAAATTGGTGATCGAGTGATCATTCACGGCACCGCGGTGATTGGCGCGTACGGTTTCGGATATAACTCGGCCAGCGGCAAGCACCTGCTTTCGCCACAACTGGGCCGAGTCGTTATTGGAGACGATTGCGACATTGGAGCCGGAACGACCATCGACCGAGGCACCTACAGTGACACAATCATTGGGGCCGGAACGAAGATGGACAATCAAGTGATGGTGGGTCACAACTGCCGAATCGGCAAACACAACTTGCTGGTTTCACAGGTTGGAATTGCCGGCAGTTGCTCGACCGGTGAATATGTTGTGATGGCCGGACAGGCCGGCGTGGGCGATCATCTTCATATTGGTGATCGAGCGATCCTGGCCGCGAAAACCGGCATCATGAACAATGTGCCAAGTGACGAGACCTACATTGGTATTCCCGGTAAACCCGCCAAACTTCAATTGCAAATGTTTGCGGTGCAAGCCAAGTTGCCCGAGATTCGTCGAGACATTAAACAGATCAAACGACACCTGGAAAATCTCTCGGCCAATCAACAGTCGGTCAGTATCAACAGCAAAAGCGACGAGAAGGCGGCCTAGTCCCGGTTGGTTCGTTGACTGCCAAGGTAAATGCAACTGTGAATTCTCAACAGCTTCCAAAAAAAGTGGCGATCCTCGCCGGATGGGGTCGGTATCCGATCGTATTGGCCGAGGCATTGAAAGCCAAAGGCTGCCAGGTTTACGGTTTGGCCATTCATGGACACGCCGACAAAGCACTGCACGAAATTTGTGACGAGTGCAGATCGGTATCGCCGGCTCGCATCCGGCCGATGCTGAAATTCCTGAAGAATCACGGTGTTCAGGAAGCCACAATGGCGGGCAAAATTTTCAAGACTCGCCTGTTCCAAAGATCTGTCTGGCTCAAAAACTTTCCTGACTTGATCTTCCTCAAATACTTTTACTCTCACTTTTTTTCAAGGCAGCGTGTAAACAACAACGACGACCGATTGCTAACGGTCGTTGTGAACATGTTCGCCGACTATGGCGTTCGTTTTGCTCCAGCAACTGATTTCGTACCGGAGATTCTCGTGCAACAAGGAACTTTGACCAAGCGAACATTGAGCGTCGGACAACAACAGGACATCGTGTTCGGTTGGAATCTGGCTCGAGAAATGGGACGGTTGGATATCGGCCAGAGTGTTGCCGTCAAAAACCAGGCAGTGCTGGCCGTGGAAGCTGTCGAGGGAACTGACGAGTGTATTCGTCGGGCCGGAACACTTTGTCGCTCGGGTGGATTCAGCGTAGTCAAAGTTGCCAAGCCGCATCAGGATATGCGATTTGATGTCCCTACCATCGGTGTCGGCACGATCCAGACCATGCATCAGGCTGGCGGCAAAGTATTGGTGGTCGAAGCGAATCGTACAATCATTCTGGACGAAGCTCAGGTTATCAAAACCGCCGACAAACTGGGAATTTGTATCGTCGCTTCTACTCATGAGCAAATGAGTTCGGCGAATTCTGCAGCGTAAGCGACTACTGTAAGCACTTACCAGCTTACCGACTACTCAGCATCAAACGCATTGATGATTGGACCAACTTCTTTATCGAATCGGCCTCGAGTCAACACTTGATCAAAGCCCAGCAATTTGCCGGATTCAATTAACTCAGGCAGCACATGTTGCGCGTAAGCGATCACTTTAGGAGCTGGCTCCAGTGCAGTCGCATGCTCCTTAATGGACTCGAGCTGCCCCTGGCAACGCTGCAAATCGATCAGCCACAACTGACGGGCGCAATCCGGCCGGTCGTCCAGCCATTTCTTCAACTGATCCAATGATGCCAAAACTCGACAGGGAATGTTCAATTCTCGAGTCAATGACGATATTTTGCCCGTCATCATCAAGTCGCTACTGAGACAAAGCACCATTTTTTCCAACGTGTCATTCATGCACAAACCCTTGAATTTACTGGGCCAAATGCAAATTATGCCGCGAATACGTAACGAAAGCTATCCGCGTTTGGCGATCGTCAAGATCTTTCGGGTATTCAATGGTACTCGGTTTGCAAACTATATCGATTGAACTCATTTGCCAAACAATCTTCCTCCGACATTTGAAGATTTTGCAAACGGTTATCGCCACAGACTTTATTACAGATTCGCTCGAAAAGATTGTCGCCCATGACACTGTTGAAACCCTTCGCTATTGCCTGCCTGACTCTCAGTTTCGTTTTCGTCGTGCCGGTCGACGCCCTGTTCGGCGAGCTCAGCCACGTTGCGTCTGGCGATCCCATTCTGGCCGAAGCAGCCGCTGAACCAGTTGCTGCTGCCGATCCGCATACGCAGGCTCCCGGCAGTTCCTATGCCTATTTGATCGTTGCAGCAATCGTTTCGGTCGCAATCCTGGTCAGTCGACTAGCGAACACCAAAACGAAACATGAATAGACCCTGATTACAGTGTCGACAATTGTCGAAGCTGTCCACGCCGGATTTGCCAAATGTCGAAGGTGCCGGTGCCGGTGCTTGGGACCAACACCACTACTATCTTTACACCGCTTGATTGCCGGATCTACCGGCGCATGAGTTGCCGAATCTACGACGAACCGGCCGCAGCTCAACAAGTGAACTTGGTACTGAATTAAATTCAGCGTTTCAGAGATTCAGCGTGTCAGTTACTAAGCGGCTTGCAGTGAACGATTGTTCTGTGCACATTCGATCCACTCCTGGATCTCTTCCATATCGGGTTTTTTGCCACTTCTCAAGATTCGGGTACCGTCTTTAGTTTCCGAAAAGGGAATCACGATTCCGAAGAGTTGCTCGGCATCCATCGATGCGATATCAGTCGGCTCGGTCAAACCGCAACCAACCAGCAACTGCACATCATGCACACGCATGTTGGGAATTTGCACCATCAGGCGAGTTTGTTTTTGCCAGGCTTCGATGCCTTCGCCTGTGATTCGCTTATAGTTGATCTCGTCAGCAAGATCGTAGGCGTCGGCGTTTAGAAAATCGGCGATCGAGTTGATTCCAATTTTGGCAAATCGCTCGGCAGTCTTGGCACCGATCGAAGGTGCTGCTTCCAGATTGTCAGCCATGCTCAAGTAAAACTTGAATCCCGATCGCTCACTGCCATGAGACTCATTGCGGCGACTGCGATATTCTGTGGAGCGGCTGCGAGTGTTCGAGCGAGTATCGCTTGAGTAACCATTAGTTTTGGCACGAGGCGATCCGTCCCGATCAGAATTGCGCTGTCGAGATTGTCGAGGCGTTCGCTCGTAGTCCCGGCCATTATCTGATTGCGAGTTCGCGCGTGTGTTGTTTCGGCTGGAATACGAATTTCGACTGGAACTGGGACGACGCTTCGACCAACTGGATCGAGTTCGATTCAACGAGCGTTTCCAGCTGTCGATTCGCAATGTGTCGAACCGTGACAATTCCGCGCCAGCTCGACGACCTTCGTTGGAAGTCAAGTAACTGCGGATTCGCTCAAACAATTCTCGCTCATTGATTTGATCAAGGTCTTCGGGGTGATAAATTCCGCAAGCGAAGAGCACTCGAGCATCCAAAGCATGCAGCTCAGGCAGCGAAAGTACCAACAATGCCAGCGCCTGCCAACGTTCGACTTGAGCGCCCGAGAAACCTCGGTTGGACAAGTCCATCGGCAAAGCATTCAGATCAACGTTCAGCAAATCATCGACCGTATAGATCCCGGCCGCGTTCAATTGTGAAACATAAATTGACTCGACCAGATCGACCGACCCCAAAGGAGTTGTTTCAGTCACCACCACACAGCGCTGAGCAAGCTCATAACTGTTTGGCTGTTGAACCGGCCGGCTGTCCAGCGCAAACTGACGTGCAGGAACGGCCGGACGAATTTGATGATTGTCGCGAACCGTTGGACGAACGGCAGGGTTGGGACGCAGCCCCGGTTGCACGAAACTTGATTGATTTAATCCAGGCTGAACAAAACCTGCTTGAACGCGACCAGGCTGAACGAGTCCAGGTTGAACGAGTCCAGATTGGACTGGGCCGGGCTGAATCGATCGTGCGTTTGTGAATTGATTGACCACCGGATACTGAGCCACTGGATACTGAGCCACTGGATACTGAGCGGCTGGATACTGAGCGGCCGTTGCTGGCGGATCGGTACGCGGCAAGTAAGTCGGTGTCTGATAAGGAGCGGTGGTTGAAATATTGGTATCGGCCAGTTCCATTCGGCCCAGATTCAGGACTCGGCAATTTACTGAATTCAACTGATTCTGTAAGGTTCGGGCATTCGTCAGCAGGATCAGCTGGAATCCTTCCGAGCAAAACCGCTGAATCAAGTTTGCGATTCGAGTTTGATCGGCGGGCGCCAGATTGAGGAACAGATCGTCAATCACCACTGGTACTTGAACCGATTTTTGACGGTAAGCTCGAGCGCCGGCCAACACCATGGCAAGGCAAACCAGGTCCTGATGTACTCGAGTCAAGTGATCAAATGTAGTGACTTGCCCATTGGCACTGGCGACAGCCAAACGTTGCTGATCGTTCAACCAGACTCGCGTGTAACTTCCTGCCGATGCTTCGGAAAGAATTCTGGAAGCATCAACCAGATAGGGATTTTGTACTTCCTGTTGAATCGGCTGCGCTGCGGCTGCCAAGCGGCGAATCTCCTGATCGACTTGTTGCCATTCTTCGGTAACTGCTCGCAACTTGGCTTTCAGGCTTTCCGAGGAAGACAATTCCAGCTGACGTTTTTCTTCAAGCAGCCTTTGCAACTCAATCTGCAAATTAGCGGCCTCGGCTTCAGCATTGGTAACGGAATTCTGGGCTGTGGGTATCTGAGCCAGCAACAATTCCAACTGGCTTTGCTCGGCCGATGTATTTACGGGAACCTGTTCGTAATGTGCAACGGATTCCAGGGCACCACCGAACTGTCGTCGGGCTTCCAGGTAACCTTGATGTTCGGCACATTCGCAGAACTGAGTTTCTGCCAGAACGATCAATTCTACGCCCGCCGGATCCAGTTTGCGAATTTCATCCAGAACGGATTCTCGACGCCGCACCAGACGTTTGATATTTTCATCCATCTCGTGATAACAGCGTCGCAGTTGCTTCATTTCGGCAACCGCCGCTTTGTGACGGATGTGTTTGTATTGTTTGCCAAGTTCTTCGCACAAACTGTACAAGTCTTCTCGCATCCCGCCACAGATATCGACAACGTGTTGCCAGTTTGACAAGTCGTTGACCACTTCCACATTCTCATGCGAGCGAGCAAACGCTTCCGTTTCGCTGACTCGATTTTCCAGCGAGTAGAGCAATTGTCGGGCGACGTGATAAGGATGTTCGGCCGCATCAATACTCAATCGGTCGCAGGTCGCCATTTCGTCTCGCAGACGAACGCGTTCTTCGTGAACGTCCGATTGAACCAGACGCCAGCGGCGAATTTGATTGTCGATCTCATCCAGTCGCAGGTAAAACAACGCCAGGGAATCCGGATATTGACTGGTTTCAACTGCAACCTGACGAGTTTGTGAATTCAGTAATTCAATCCGCGCTCGCAACTCGACGATCTGACTATTCAAAGTGGCCAAAGCGTTTTTGAGACTGACACAAGTCGCGTTTCGCTCGCTGAGCGTGGCATTGCACGAATCAATCTGTGCTTGAATTGCCGCTATTTGCTGTCCGAAAGTCAACTCGATCTGTTGAATTTCAGCGTTGAGCCGATCCTTCTCAAGTTGCAATTCCTGTTGACGCATTCGCAACGAATTGACTTGCTTGTTGCGGTTTTCCTCTTGCTGTCGAGCCAGAGCAACTGTTTGCGGATCACTCCAGTTCGAATTACCGGGCTGCACCGCGAACTTGATTTGAATCTGATCGATCAAGCGTTGCACCAGCAGCGAAGACTGGCTGATGGCAACATTGAAAAATGTATCGTAAGCAGTTGCGTCCAGCCCGTTGGTCACCTGACTGGTCGTTGGCAATACTCCGTTAAGATGATCCAGCGGCTGGATGTTGACCGTGTCGTTCACAGCCTGCTGGTCATTGCGGGACATTCTGTATCGTGAATTTTGATGTTTAAATTCGGCAAAGCTGGTGGGCAGGAACGTTCCCTGAGCGTGATTACCGGCTGGGGTCGAGAATCCGATTTGCCCGGGGTAATTGGCTGGCGAATTTGCGTTCCAATTCGAATTCCCGAATAGCAGAAAACGAAAATAGCCGCGTATCAATTCCTGTTTGGAACTGTCCGCACCGAAAACAACATTGAGTTGTTCGTTGAGTTGGTCAAGTAAAATCGTGCGTCCAGCACTGGTGCCTTCAATGGCGATGTGAGTCAGCTTCATTGCCTTACTCCGTTTGATTTTTCCCGGTAGCCAGAACGCTGGGTCAACTGCGGCTGGTGAAAACGAGAATGACAATTTCCGTCTCGGGCGGCCCGACAACGGCGTGGGTCTTGATAATTCGCCAAAATTTATCTCAAGCTGCCGGGATGACCTAGATCAATTTCCAGTTCAAACCGGTGCTAGCATCGCTTGTCATTCAGATTGGCAGAGTGCCTCGCTCCAGATCGGGCGTCCATTGAAATTGATAGGTCCCACCAAGCTGTATTCGAGTCAATTGGATAATCTGGTGCGTGTGCCCGACGAAATGCGTGCAAGTATGCGAGGCCGCAGAAAAAGCGGACACAGTAAAGCCCTGAATCGAAAGTTGACTGGCCCAATCGTCGGCCGGAAATCCATTGATCGCTTGTTGCGCATCCCGAACGGTTTGCGACATCAATTCCAACAATTCCGCAGCCGGGATAATTTGAATTTGTGAAAATTCCTGCTCGCGTTGCCTCGAATCAATTGCGTCCGTCAATCCGCAAACCGCCCACTGGCGCAAGTTGCCAGCCATATGCAGCGCCAGATTTCCAATACTGTTCATCTCCGGCTGAGGCCGCCACCAGATCTGTTCGTCCGATAACTGCCCGAAGCAATGCTGGACTTTGATCATGGCTTGATCCAACAATCCACACAATTCGCTTGCTAACTCCGTTTTCAACAATTCCCAATTGGAACCGTTCTCGCTGGCAGATGTCATTGAAACTCCTGTAAATACTGGCCCGAGCTAGCGATTGTATTTCAAGTGGTTACCATGAAGCAAACGAATATCACAATTAGATCGGCTACTTGCCCAAGAGGTACTACCGTGCACTTTCGCTTATCGTTAGTCAGCTTACTGGCATTCATTTTGATTTCCGGACCTTTGGCCTCAGTTCAAGCTCAGGATGTTGCTCCGCCCGAAGGCTTCACAGCTTTATTTAATGGCCAGGACCTGGCAGGCTGGAAGGGACGGCGTGACGTTCCGCCTGGAAAATGGGCCGCAGCCGATGAAGCGACGCTGAAACAATGGGCCGAAGAAGACAAGGCCAACATGGAACAACACTGGACCATCCAGGATGGCCAGATCGTCAACGATGGCAAAGGCGTGTTTCTGGCGACAGAAAAATCCTATCGTGATTTCGAACTGCTGATCGACTACAAGACCGTCGCCCAAGCCGACAGCGGGATCTATTTGAAAGCCTGCCCACAGGTGCAAATCTGGGACTTCACCGAAGCAGGTGGCAAGTGGGACATCGGCGCTGACAAAGGGTCAGGTGGCTTGTGGAACAATTCGGCCGGCACCAATGGAAAAGATCCTGCTGAACTGGCCGACAACGCTTTTGGTGAATGGAACAGTTTCAAAATTCGGCAAATCGGCCAGCGGACCAGCGTGTGGCTTAACGGTAAACACATCGTCGATCATGCTCTGATGGAAAACATCTACGACCGCGCCAGTCCACTACCAGTGGACGGTCCAATTTTGTTGCAGACACATGGTGGCGAAATTCGTTGGCGTAACGTTTTCATCCGCGAAATTGATGCTGATGAAGCCAGCGACATCCTGGCAAAAGCCACGGTCGATGATTCTTTCGAGTCAGTATTTAACGGCCAGGATTTCAGCGGCTGGAAAGGGCCCACAGAAAACTATGAAGTCGTCGACGGCTCGATCAAGTGCAAGCAGGGCAGCGGTGGCACGATATTCACCGAAGACGAGTTCGACAATTTCGTCGTCCAATTCAAATTCAAACTACCAAAGGCCGGCAACAACGGTTTGGCTATCAGATATCCCGGCGAGGGAGACACAGCCTATCTCGGCATGTGTGAATTGCAGGTCCTGGACAGCGACTATCCGGGTGAACTTGACCCTCGGCAAGTTCACGGGTCGGCTTACGGGATCGCCGCCGCGAAGACCGGCTACTTGAGAAAACACGATACCTGGAATCACCAGGTCGTGACCGTAAATGGCTCGACAATCAAAGTTGAACTGAATGGGTCGTTGATCCTCAACGCGAACTTGAGTGACGTCACCGAATTTCTGGATGACCGACCTCATCCTGGTATGGATCGCACCACAGGCCATTTTGGTTTCGCCGGTCACGGTGACCCAGTCCAATTCAAAGATATTTCGATCAAACAGATCGAGGAATAAAAAGTTACTTCTGATGTTTCGATTATTTTTGCGAGTCGCTGCTGCCTTTGCGGCACTGGTCGGACTGGTGTTATTGATTGGTTGTTTTATTCCTCGCAATTACGATGTCGAGGCAACCGTCTTGATCAACGCTCCCGCCTCCAGCGTTTTCCCCAAGATCAACCAACTGAACAACTGGGAAACCTGGTCGCCCATCAGCGAGTCCCGCATCAGCAGTCTGGAAGCCGATTACAGCGGCGAGATCGCGGGCGTCGGTGCGATACAAACCTGGCGAGAACCTCGAGGCGAAGGCAAGATGTGGATCACCGCATCGCAACCTGATGAGCAGATCGAGTATCTTTGGCGGTTCGCCAACTGGCCGGAATTGAAAGGCACTTTCGAGTTTGTGCCCAGCGACGACGGTTCTCAATGCGAGGTCAAATGGCGGAGCGTCGGCAAGCTACCTGGCGGTCCCTTCTACGGCTATTTCGGCGTACTACTCGATTCGCTGCTCACCAACGAGTACCAAAATTGTTTGGAACGCCTGAAGGATGAATTGGAGGCTTCAGCCAACCGCACTTCTGACAACGGCGGCGTTGACAGTAACGACAACGCTGACCGGGACGGTGACAACAGCGGCAGTCACAGCGAAACCAGCAACAGCGGTGAAAGCGCCGGCAATTGAATGACCGAACGATTCAGGTTCACGATTCAGGATTCACATAAAAAAAGCCCGGCGATTGCCGGGCTTTTGTAGTTTACAAATTGATTGGTGGATCAAGCGATTACCGCTCGCCCAATTCAACTTCGATCGTTTTGGCTTCATTACCACGAGTCAACTTGACTTCGATCTTGGTTCCGGGATCATTTTGTCGCAGCAAGTCAAAGACGACTGAACGGCCGGTAACCTTGGTTGAACCGAAGTAGACCAGAATATCGCCGCTTTGGATGCCGGCCTTTTCTGCAGCTCCACCTTCGGTAACTTGAGTGACCGTAGCACCTTCGGCTGCTTCGAAATCGACTTGCAATCCCAAACTACTGCGGAGTCGACTATTTCGAGCACCACCAGCCAGGCTAACAAACTTCGGAGCATTCTCTAGGCCGTCCAGTTGTTCCATTACCTGCTCGGTGAAATCGATAACTCGCATGCAACC
>CAZOXC010000034.1:0-12159 GCA_964583205.1 uncultured Pirellulaceae bacterium
CCTGCATACCAATCTAGATTTTGGGTTCTTTGGAATAGTTAGCGCGCCTCTTCTGTCTCTCTTGCATTTTTTCAATTCTATTTTTAGAAATTATGGCCTAGCAATAGTGGTGCTTACAATACTTGTAAGACTTGCAATGTATCCGCTTAATTCAGCTTCTTTTAAACAAATGAAAGCAATGCAAGATATAAAACCTGAAATGGATCGCATTAAAGAAAAAATAAAAGACAAACAACAGCAACAAGTTGCAATGATGGAGCTATATAAGAAAAAAGGAGTAAACCCCTTAGGTGGCTGCTTGCCAGTAGTATTACAGATGCCAATATTTATTGGTCTTTATGCTGCATTGTATTTATCTGTAGAGTTAAGACACGCTCATTTCGCTGGTTGGATAAATGATTTATCAGCTCCTGAGAAATTAATGATAACAGACAGTTTTGGAATTCCGGTATTAGTTATTTTATTTGTAATCTCAATGATTTTGCAACAATGGAGCACTCCAACAGCAATGGATCCAGCTCAGAAAAAAGTAATGTATATAATGCCAGTAGTAATGGGCTTTATGTTTGCAAGTTTTCCAGCAGGGCTTACTCTTTATTGGTTAACTAGTAACTTAATTACAGTTGGTCAGCATAAAGCATTACATTATAGTCATGATAAAGGAGTATCTGCTTTTAAGATTACTTTAGCTGTTTCTGCAGTAGTGTTTCTAATTGCGTTCATTGTTACTCTTTTTTAAAAAAGAGTCCATAGCGGCTCCTGTGTATGTATGTAACCTTCTCGCCCCTACCGTGCATACAAGACACGTTAGGGGGAAATAAATGTTGGTCGTAACCTTGACTTGAATCAGTCTAGGCTATGTCGCCACGTTTTACCAAACGAGATGTTTGTCTTTCTCGTCGAACTCTTCGTTGAAATCGATTCGGACGTCTTTTTCGCTTGGCTTTGCGAAATTCTTTCCACTCCACTTCATCGAATGAAAGATAGCTTTCTTTCCTTTTTCGAGAGAACCGTGAGACTTGTCGATTCCCAGCAATTTGGCTGGCTCGATTGTAACCGATTCCAGTGTTTTCTTCCGGTCCAATCCGTTTCGCACCAGCATTGCCAGCGGAAAAAAGGGTTCGTCCTAAGAAGCCTGTAATTGAGCGTTGCTAAGCGACATCGAGATGGCAAACGGAATTTCCTTCTCAGCCAGCATTCGAGAAACATTCATCAGGTCGCTTTTAAACGGAACCTGATCGATGCCCGGTTGCAGAACGACCGTAACGTTGGAGTTTGCCTTGATTTCATCAAGTGATTGAAAGAGATTCGGGCCAGTGGCGACCAGCACCATGCGGACTTTTTCGTGTTTCTTTGCTACTCGCAACAAGTGAGCGACTCCAGCCGCGTTGTTGACGTTCACGAACAAGGGCGACTCGCCTTTCCGCACAGCGTCCCAGTATTTTTTGGTTGGGTCGGCAGTGGTAGCCGTTTGAGTGCGACTGCGGGCAGCAGCTGCTCCGGTGTTTGCTGATTTCCTGGAATCTGTATCCAGCGGTCTGCGAACAACATCGATAGAAGTTGTCTGGTTGGTGACCTGTGCGAACAGAAAACCTTCGTTTTCAAATACCATTTCAGCGGTAGGCTCGCCAGTAATTCTGGAAAAGGCCGACAGGCCTCGACCATCGGCTACAAGGTTGCCGGTCGTGATGCCACTGCGCATCGCTGGTCGGAAATTGAACGAGTGCGGAACGAAGTACTTGCCGATCCAGGTAAAGCTTCCGACAGTAGCACCGCCACCACCTCGTGCAGGCAGAGTGATTGTGCGTCCCTGAAACACAACTGTTCGCGTGGCGCCCTGGCTGCGTTTGAATACAAAATAGGGATCCACGACTCCCGGTATGATTGTCATGCCTTTCAGCGAGACTACTCGAGCATCATCGGGGATCTGCACATCAGCGCCGACTTCCGTAATCTCGTCACCTTTAACAACCAACGTGCCATTGGAGATCACCTCCGACAAGTCGGGTGATTCGATGGTCACATTGGTGTACGCAACGGTCTGTGCCGAAACGGCCGTACCACTGCCAACGATTAGCAGCCAACACAAACAGGCTTGCCAGCGCAAACAGGTTTGCCAGCGCAAACAGGTTTGCCAGCGCAAACAGGTTTGCCAGCGCATGGTTCGGCCTGCTGTTGGCAATCGTTGGTTATCATCACTTCGCATAACTTGTCCTTTTGCTGACCGTCGTTTGCCTGTCGATAAGACAGACATCTTTGCGGTTGGTTTCCGCCTAGAATCTGCGGCGATCTTTTCGGGTGTCGTAAACACTTTTTCCGTCAATAAAAACATGGGTGACATAGTTGCGTGGATCCAGAATGGAGCCGGTCGAGATCACGATGTCAGCATCTTTACCGACTTCCAGAGATCCCACTTGATCGTCAATCATCAGTGCCTTGGCAACTTCGATGGTCAACCCTCGAATCGCTCGTTCTTCAGACCAGCCATAGCGAACAGCCATGGTGGCCTGGAAAAACAGTTCTTCCTGAGGAATCACGGGCGCGTCTGTATTGACTCCCAGAACTTTGACACCGCGTTTTTCGTATTCGTTAACAATGCCCACGACCTGACCTTTGTCGCGGTCCAGCAAAAACGCTCGAGGCCCTGCCATCACGGGAATATCACGTGCGGCCAGCTCTCGCCCAATTTTGTAGGCATCAAAAGTACCATGATCGATGACCACTTTCAGGTTCATTTCGTCATGCAGCATGCGAATGGTCGACTGAATCACCTGGAACTGTTGAGTGTGAACAACGACTGGAATTTCACGACGAAACAGGGGCTTAAAGTATTCCAGTCGCAAGTTGAAATTGGGTTTGGATGCTTCGCCTCGTTCGTAGGCGTCCCATTGCCTGACATACATCTGGCCTTCGCGTAACTGTTGACGCAACACATAGTTCATACCCATTCTGCCCGAGCCGGTTTCTCCAGTTCGACGTTCCGGGTTACCTGCCTGGGCAATTTTCAGTACGCCAGGTGCTCTTATAATCACATCCTCGGCAGAGCCTGGACCGGTTTTCATCAACACACCAAATCCGCCCATGTTGGTTCCGCTACCCGGAATGCAACAAATGGTAGTCACGCCGCCCGCGATGCCGACTTGCAGCCGCTCGTTGTGAGGAATGATCTGATCCCAGTTTCGCAGCTCCGGATTGGTTTGATAAACCATCTCATTCAAGTCGCCCGAACCGCCCACATGGCTATGAGCTTCAATCAGGCCTGGCATCGCAAAACGATCGGAGTGATCAATCACTTCGTATCCTTCAGGAACTTCGATTTCCCGACGAGGACCAATCGCTTCGATTTTGCCCTCGCTAATCAGGATGGTTCCGTCGGCGATCGGATCGCCAGCGCAAGTCAGAATTTTTCCAACGTGAATGGCCAGCCGCGGACTTTCGTCGGCTTGTTCCTGACCATCAGCATCATCCTGTGCATGGGCGGCACCGGTAACCAGCAGCGACAACGCCAGAGCCATACTGGATAGCCAGGTAATCGTCTGACCCAGCAACGCAGTTCTTAATTCAAGAGTTTTTGAAATCACTTTTGTTCCTCATGTTCGTAGACCCAGACACCGTCAATCATGACTGCCAGGACTTTGGTAGAGTATTCAAAGGGCGCACCACTCAGAACAACCAGGTCCGCATCCTTGCCACTGGCCAACTGGCCAAAATTTATGTCTTCCGAGAGCATTTTGGCCGGGTTTGCCGCCAGTCCTTCCAGGGCATCGGTTGTCGACAATCCCTGGCTGACCGAAAATTGAATCGCGCCGGGCAACATACCGGAACCAGTTGTACCGGAGGACTGGAAACCAAACTGCAACTGCTCGTTAGCAAGCAGTTGCGGCAGGTTTTTGGACTGGCTGTCGATCGTGACCGACAACTGAGGTCCCACACAAACAGAAACTGAATAATCATCCAGCAGGTCTGGTTGTCGGGACAAGTCATCGGCACCGACGATGACCGTGCGTAGTTTGTATTTTTCTGAAAACAGTTCGGCCGCGGCTTTGATCGAATTCAAGTCGCGAGATTCCACCAGCGCGGGAATCTTGCCGGCAAACAAGCTCCGGTAGGGCTCGAGCGCCGGATTGGCTCGCGGCTTAGTGGGCTCCTTGGGTTTTTCAGCCGGTTTACTGGCGGCTTGCTCGGACTTCTTGTCGTCGGCCGAATCGGACTTGCTGTCACCGTCTTTGTCCTCTTTGGAATCGTCCTGCTTCTTGTCGGCATCTGATTTGTCGTCCTTTTCGTCCGACTCGTCATCTTTGCCTTCAGGTTTGTCCTCGGCCGGTTTTTCTTTTTTGTCTTCGGGCTTGTCTTTCTCTTCAGGTTTGTCTTTTTCTTCGGGCTTCGGCTCCGGTTTTTTACTCTTGTCTACCGTGCGAGAAGCCGTCATTTCAACGGTTCCCATACGGCCCAGATCCATGCTGCCGGAGAATTTACCCTCTTCGTCCAGACTGCCTTTGATTTCCACTTCGGTGCCACGGCGACTGATCGTGATTACCAGTTCTCGTGAGTCACTGTCGTAAGTTGCTTCGGAGATGTCGGTGGTAGCCCGCAGCATCGTGACGCTTCCCGTAACGGAATTGCCTTCCAGAACCAGTTCGAACTGAAGTGCGCGAAGTTGGGCCGGCAATCGTTCCGACTCCAGCGTTCCCTCCCAGGTGCCGGTGATCGGATCAGTCGAGGCCGGTTTCTCATCTTTGTCTTTTTCGGGTTCGTCTTTTGACTCTCCGTCTTTCTTTTTGTCAGTTTCTTTGTCGTCGGCGGGCTTGTCCTTCTGGTCAGTTTTCTCGTCGCCGGTTTTCTTTTCGTCGGCCTTCTTGTCTGCATCGGAATCGGTTTTGGTTTTATCCGCATCGGCCGATTCGTTTTTCTTGTTTTCGCTTTCCCATTCCTTCAGTTTGATTTGGTATTCTGCCAAATCTTTGTCGTACTTGATCCACGAGTCCGCGTAAGCCTTGCCGGCTTTCAACAATCGTTCGTTGGTGGTGATGCCAGTGGCAGTGTCACCGTTCAGGCGAAAACGAATAGCGACGGGATCGCCCAGAACTCGAGCATCGGCCCCCAGTTTGAATGCGACGACGGGCGTTGCCTGAGTCGCCGAGGATTGGGCCAGTAGCGCTGTTGTGATTCCGCTTTTTCGAGCGAATTCGATGGCGGGGTCATCTGCGTAAAGCTGTTCGCCCAATTTGGTTTGCAAGCTGATATTGCCGCTTAACGGACCACCGATTCCCAAACCGGTTCCCATATCGACAAAACCGGGAACAATCACGGCGTCTGCAAACGTTCTTACGTTGGCGTTGTCAGGAGCCGAGACACCGGACCCGACGTCGCGAACGGTCGAGCCTTTGACAACCACACTGGCGTCGTCCAGATATTGTCCGTCTCCCAGGTAGACTCGAGCAGCTTGAACCACAGTCGTCGTCTTGTCGCGTTGACGTTCGAACTGAGCCTCACCGGCGACATAAGTTGCCTGAACTCTTGTATGCAATTGGAAGGGTTGGCCATTGAGGACAACGAAATCCGCCCGTCGACCCTTGGTCAGTGCTCCAACCTGATCGGCGACTTTCATCATCGATGCCGGAGTCGACGTGACCGCCGCCAGCAACTCGGCCGCAGTCAATTTGTCCTGCATGAACTGTCCGGCGACAAACAACATTTTTGTCAGGTCGGCATCCGAGCTGCTGCGGATTGCTACCGGAATTTTGGCGTCCAGCAATTCCCTGGCGTGTTCCCAGGGCGCGATGCGAGATTCCAGTTCGGCTGTCGTCGGGTTGGCGATTTGACCAGGCGTTGTGCCTGCCAGAATCACTCCGCGAACGTGCGGTTTCCAGTCGGCCAGTTGCGAGTGAAAGGGCTCAAGGCCTCGGCAATCATCCAGTATGATTCGCAGATCGAATTCGCGAGCCAGCTCGACTGCGCCGCGAATTTCCGCAGCGGTCTGGGCAGTAATGCGAATGGAAATTTCTTGTTTGAGGAGTTCCGAAACGGTCTGCACCACTTCGTCTGATTCGTTTTGCGATCCCGAACTCTGTCCGGACCTCGCTCGCTTGAAGATTTGTCGCAGTCCGGCAAGTGACGAAGACAACTTGGCCAATTGAGGCCGAGTCGCCAGCAGGGGGCGGTCTTCGGACACCGGTCCAACCGCCGGTTCGTAAATTCGTGGCGGGTTGCGAGAGCTCTCGCTCAGAACAATTCGCAAACTTTCCTGTTCGGCGAGAATTCGATCCAGGATATCGCCGTCGTTCAGTTGCACGACGCCGCCAATTCCAGGCAGCAAGCGCGAATTGGCGGGAGAAATCTGCGCGGTGGTAATTCCGGATTCAATTAAACTATCCCGGTCGGCAAAGAAATCGAAACCGTCGATCGCTCGAATGGCGGGCGTCAGCGTACGTTCCTCGCTCTGATTACCGGACAAGCTGGTTTGAACCGCCACCATTCCCGGAATAATGATCTGGGAACCGAGTTGGTGCTGAGTTGCCACCGCCGGTACCTGGACTTCCGCACGTGAACCGATTGAGACAATTTTGCCATCCACGACCAGCATCGCCGCGTCCTGAATTGGCTCGCCGGTTCCGGTCCAGATTTCGCTGGCGAAGTAAATATCGGATTGCTGGGTCTGAGCGTAACCGTTACCGGCTAGCGCGATCGTAACCAGTATGGCGAAACTCAATGTTGCCCGAACACCTGTCATTTTATGTTTCCTGTACACTAGTTTTCGTTGGACTCTTCGCCAAGCAATCGCTTGAGCTGCTCGTCCTCGTCACGGTCGTAGACGACCTGACCATTGACTAAAGTCTTTTCGACCCACGTGCTGACTTTGAGTGGATCTCCGGACAGGATGATGACATCACCGTCCTTGCCTTTTTCAATGGAGCCCACCAGCTTTTCAACTCCCAGAAATTCAGCCGGCAGAATTGTCAGCGCTTTCAAAGCATCCTGTCGAGGCATTCCGTGTTTGACACAAGTGGCTGCCTGGAACCACAGATAGCTGCTTCCCAGAGTGGCACCGCCCGCACGGCTGACCTGAAATGTGAATTGGATATCCTGTTCACGGAATACTTCCGGAACCACGACTCGAGTTTCTTCTTTGGTTCGAGGATCCTCATCCCAATAAACGAGCGTTGAATCGAGGATAACCGGGCAGTCGATTTCAGCCAGTTGTTCGGCTGCTTTGTGACAATCGCGTCCCAGTACCAGGGTGGCCTGCAATTCGTATTCTTTAATCAATCGCAGCGCCTGTGCGACATCCATTGCCCGATCACAATAAATGATGGCGGGCAGGTCTCCCGAGAGCATGGCAAACATGGCCTCGTTCAACTCGTCGTTGGTTGTCTGAGTGCCGGCGGAGCTGGCTGCCGGTTTATCTGCATCATCTTTTTTGTCGTCGTTATCTTTGTCGTCCTTGTCGCCGTCTTCCTTCTTGTCGTCTTCGTCGTCCGTCATTTTCCTTTTGGCGTCGTTCAGTGCTTTACGAAGCTGAGCCATGTGGCTCATGCGACTACCGCGGACTGGCCTTAGCGAGATTTTCATCCCGACATCGGGTTTCAGAATCATCTCGTCCAGAAATTCGCCAGCCGTTTTGATGACGGCCGCTTGTCCGCCGATGATTGTGGAGTTGCCGGGTGAAATTGCCACCGTCGTAACGCCATTCCGCCGAGCCTGGCGGAAGTAATTGTTCATCGGATCGATGGAATCAAGCACCGAAACGTAGGGCACGATCGAGTTGGTTTCGTTGGCCTGGCTCATACCGGATGAACTGTGGGACTCGATAAACCCAGGCATGACAATCTTGCCGGTCGCGTCGATGACCCTGGCTTCGACCGGGATCTTCAGGTCTTTTCCGACGTCCACAACCTTGCCGTCCCGAAACAGAATGGTGCCATTCTCGATGGGCTCGCCGGCCATGGTGTAAATCGTCCCGCCCTGGATTGCTACAGGCGCCTGGGCAAATGCCAGACCGGCTGCCGCGGCCCAGGCAGTGAGACAATAGGCAATGAAAGTTGTCTTTTTGAACACGATATTATTCCTTGTCTTGATGGCAGGACTCGCCGTTGACGATGACCTGACGAATCGAAGTTGTCAGTTCCAGAGGCTCTCCGTTGAGCACAATCAAATCGGCATCCGCTCCAACCTGGATGGACCCGACCGTTTTTTCCAGACCCAGTAAAGCGGCTGGTGTCGAGGTAACCGCTGACAGAGCCTGCTCGGCCGCCAGTCCGTGCCGATGAGCAAAGCGAGCCTGTTCCAGCAAGTCATCGCCGGATAATGCAAAAGTGATTCCGGCATCTGCCAGGACGCCGGGTTGATTCCAGAGCAGTTCGGAACCTTCCGCACCGCGTTCTCGATCGACCGGAGTCCTTTGGAGAATCACGGGGTAATTCCGTTCGGCGATAGTTTCGCGAACTTTGTAAGTTTCCTGTCCGCCAACCAGGATGGGCGAGAATCCAAACTCGTCGGCCAATGTTGCCACAGAAGTCAAGTCATGCGACAGCCGGCAGACCATCATCAATGGTCGCTCGCCTTCCAAAGCTTGACGCACCGGTGAAAGTTTTTTGCTGCTTGCCTGGTCTCCTCGTTGCGCTTTGTCAAAGGTGCTGCGGAGGATCCAAACCACGCCCATGCGATTGGTTGGCTGCCGGACGAAAATGCTATCGGGTCTTGCTCGAGCTTGATTGCCTCCGGCGGGGTCGCTGCACATGGAGGCCAGCAGTGGGCCATCGTCGTTAAGGATCGACCCTTCATGGTCCATTGTTTTAATGATCGCCGCGATGCCGGAGAAGACGTTTTGTGTTCCCGGGCAGACGCACATGGTGGTTGTTCCCTGTTCGCGTTGGCGACGCAATGCTGCTTGATCCCAATCAATCGCCGGTGCGACCAGGAAATCAGGAGTGACTTCGTCACTGACTTCATTGCGTCCGCTGGTTTCCAAAGCTGATTGGGAATAGGCGTCGACCAGGCCCGGCATCAATACCGACTCATCGCCCAGGTCCACGACTTCAGGAGACAAGCCACCCAGGTCAACGGAATCTCCGACGGCCTTGATTTTTCCGTCCACGACCAGCACCTGGCCGGGCGAAAGCGGCTCGCCGTCCATCGTGTAGACCTTGCCAGCCTTGTACAGCGTACCTTCGTCGGCCAGTGTTGCTGAGCAGATCAGGAACATGGCTGCCACACTGAGCAGCGCTGAAAATTTGTATCGAAAATTTTGCATAAGCTTATTTTTGGGAGACAACTTGACCATCAACAATCACATTCAGAGGACGCGCCGCCAGGTTCAATGGCATATCACTCCAGACAACGAAATCAGCGTGAGCACCTTTCGTCAGTCCGGCGTTCTGCATACCTGCGAGTTGGCCTCAGCCTTCGGTCAGACCTTGCAAAGCCGCTTGCGGATCCAGCCCGCGACTGACCAGGAGGGCAGCCGTTAAGCGGATTCCATCAGGTGACTGGCCAGCGAATGCCAAGGAAGCACCGGCTTGCTGGGCCATGATGATCTGATCCATTTGCGTATCAAATTCACCGCCGTTGAGTGGCGGTACGATGATTCCAATTTTGTTTTCGGACAACTGGCTGGCGAATTCGCCGATGCGACCGTTGGTAAGGATCGCAGCCCGCAGTCCGCGTTCTTTAGCAAGTTCAATTGCGGTGCGAATTTCCAAACTGGATTCGGCAACCAGGATTGCCGGCCGATCGCCTTTGGCAACAGCCTGTACCTGATCCGTTTTTTCCTCGGCCAGCAAGTCCTGCATGAGCGGAGTCAGGTAAACCGAAGATGGAACAGAACGTCCTTCCAGTAAATCGTTGATGACTCGCAACTGACCGTTGAACGAAGAAGGATAGCGCCCGTTTCTGCGAGCCGAATTGCTCAGAACAAACTGACTGGCACTCGTCGGATCAGCGACAAAATCGCTGGCTCCCAGACGCACATGGCCCAGAACACCGGGCGATGTATTGGCCGTACCGGGCGAAACGCCGACGTGAACAAATCCGCCCTTTAAAGCCCGCTTGATAATCTCGTGACCGGGATCGATGGCGTCGACGGCTCGCAAATGCGAAGTGTCTGAATCATTGGCGTCGACAATGGACGACTCTTGACCCAGCAAGGAATTGGCCATTACTAATCCGGGCGTGACGATCGTCTTGCCCAGATCGAACAACTGAACATCGTCGCCTACTTCTTTATCATTGACCGAAACAATTTTTCCGTCCTTGACGGTGATGGTTCCGGGTGTCAATTGACCGTCTCGGAGCAGCCGAGTTGTTTTGATGGCGTAGCTTTGCGGCAGTCGCTGAGGGAGTTCGATCGCCTCTGCCGTACTGATCGCATTGACCTGGTCGACTTCGCTCTGGAAAGTGACTCGCCCCTGGCTGATCACCAGACGTGTGCGAGAACAAGGGTCCAGTGGATCTCCGGCGAACACAGCGATGTCTGCCGATTTACCAATCTCCAGCGAGCCGACTTGATCGCCAATGCCCAGCGATCGGGCGGGGTTGCTGGTGATCGCGGCCATTACCGAGTCACGATCCAGCCCCATGCGAATTGCCATTGCCGCCTGTGACCGCAGCATTCTTGAAGAACGAGCGGAACGAGCAAAGCCGGATAATGAAAACGGACTGTCGCCGATGTTGGACAACCATTCTTGTCGCTGATCCTGTCTTGAGGCTTGATTGCCATTGTTGGCGCCGCCCAGCAGAGGGCCGATCACCATGGGCAGCCCGGACTCGACCAGCTTGTCGATTCCGCCTGCCGACTGACTCAGACCATCTACGACGATACGAATCTCAAACTTTTCGGCGAGCTTCAGTACTTTTTGCAAAGAATCGGAATGGCGGACCTCGACGAACAAAGGCAGTTCTTTTTTGAGGACTTTTCGCAGTGCGATGGTAGCGGGTGTCAGTTGCTCGTCTTTTTTGTCGGCATCATCTTTTTCAGAATCTTCCTTGCCGTCTTTTTCTTTATCTTCGTCTTCGCCATCTTTTTCTGTTTCGTCTTTATCTTCGCCGTCTTTATCTTTTTCTCTGTCTTTGCCTTTGCCTTTGCCTTTACCCTTACCGCCTGACTTCTTTTTCTTCGACTTGCTGGACGATGTCTTTCTGTCGTCGCTGTTCTTTTTTTCGTTTTCCTTTTCGTCCTTTTCCATCTTCGCTTTGATGTCCGTCAGCAGTTTTTCCAGCTGACCAACTTGGGTATGACGAGCTTGCGAAGAGTTGGTGCTGACCCCAATCGCAGCCTGCACGGCGGCCTCGCCTTTCAGCACGATCTGGTCCATGGACGTGGCGGGGCCGACTCGCAACACCGCACCATAGCCACCCAGCAATCCGGAAGAGCCCGGCTGAACATAAACCGATGTGATGCCTTGGGAGGCCAGTTCCTGCCAGTCTTTGGACCAGGGATCAATGGCGTCGACGGCGTTCAGTTCACCTCGGGAATTACCTTCGGCTCCGGCAGCGGTAGTCAGCCAGAGTTTACTGCGACTTTCGATCAGGCCCGGCGTGATATAACAACCGGCCAAATCGTATTCGGTTGCATCGTCTGGAATGTCGAGCTTGGAATCATCCGCGCCAATCGCGGAGATCTTTCCGTCGCTGATCACGATAGAGCCGACAAAAGTTCCTTCGGACCCCATGCTGTAAATGGTCGCATTTTTGAGCACGATAGGCTTATCGTCCGCCTCCTGTTGGCCCCAGACAGCGGATCGCTCAGCCAGCAGCATCGCGCAAAACAAGGTCGTGAGCACAACGCCAATCGAAAAATTACCAGTCAATCGCATCAGTGCAATTTCCTATCCAGATCGAAACGGTGGGATTTGTCAGTTGCCATGCTTGCATGCACAACTTCTCACTTCAAGCATAAGGGCTCGAAAAAAAAGCGAAAAGAAAATCGAAGCAAAAAAAGAATATTATTAGCACCCGGATTTGTAATGCCGAATTTTGGATACCGATCGGGCCGGAATCACTATAACCCCACCCTTGCATTCGAATTATCGTTTGATGGCTTACACCTGGATCGCCAGAATCGTTGATGTATCCAGCGGGCGGTTTTTCTTGCCGGAAAAGTCCCGATGTGCGGCGAGGCCGATTGGCGGAATTTTTCCAAAAATCCAACAGCCAAATTGAAGG
>CAZOXC010000035.1:0-11992 GCA_964583205.1 uncultured Pirellulaceae bacterium
GTGGTCCTGCCTCACAACGGTTGATCAGATGTTTACGATGATTGACGCGAATCGATACCGGGCAGCCGAAATCCAATTGCCCACTCTCATGGTGCTGAGTGGCGATGATCGAGTCGTCGATTCGGAGGCTTGCCAAACCTGGTTTGAACCCATGGGGTCGCAGCACAAGCAACTTGTGGTCAACGCCCGCGCAGGTCACGCTCTGCCCTACGATTTTGGTTGGGAAACAATCGTCGATGAAACAGTAAATTTCATTGAACGTCAGGCTGAGTCTGGTACAACAGAAAAGCAACCCGAGAATCAACCAGTTCAGCAGCAACTGACCGATCGCAAATTAACCTATTGAGTTTCCATCGCATGAGCCGCTCGATCCCAGAAATCCTTCAATTGCGAGCGGAATGGCTGGGTCGGATTCGCAGATTTTTTGACTCGCGACAATTCCTGGAGGTCCAGACTCCTGTACTTTCGCCAGACACGGTTGTCGATCGATACATCGAACCAATTCCAGTCAATGTTCCAGTTCAAGGCCAGGGCCAGGTCGACTACTGGTTGCAAACCTCACCCGAATTTTGCTTGAAACGGTTGCTGGCTGCCGGAGCGAAAGCCATCTACGAAATCACACCCGCGTTTCGTGGCGGTGAGCGAGGCGAGCGGCACAACATCGAATTCACCATGCTGGAATGGTATCGAGTGGGCGATGATTATCAGGCAGGAATGGATTTGCTGGACGAATTTGCTGTCGAGTTGCTGGGATGTCAACCGGCTACTCGTATTACCTATGCCGAAGCGCTGCAACAATTTGCGAACCTTGACGTGAATTCATCCGAGGTCAACGACGAATTGTTGAACCAGCGATTTGCTGAACAAGTCGAACCGGCGCTGCAACAACTTGGCTCAGTGATCATCTTTGACTGGCCGGAATCTCAGGCAGCATTGGCCAAATTACGGGGCGATGATCCAGCAGTGGCTGAGCGGTTCGAACTCTTCGTCAACGGTATCGAACTGGCCAACGGATACCATGAACTTTGCGATTCTCACGAATTATTGAAAAGAAATCAGCACGTCAATCAACTACGTAAAATGGACGGCAACCGGGCACTGCCCAACGAGAGCCGTTTGCTGGATGCGATGCGAACGGGCTTGCCGGCCTGTAGTGGCGTGGCATTGGGTATCGATCGCATGTTGATGGTAGCAACCGATTCAAAATCACTCACCGATGTTATTGCTTTGATCGAATAGAGAGGAACACAAAATGAGGCCGAGGATTTTCCTGTTGCTGTTGACTAGCCTTTGCTGTGTAAATGGCTGGGCACAAGTCTCTCCAACCGAACTTCTGATCGCTGTGGAGGACGTCGATGAGCTGGCTCTTGGTTTCCTGGAAGAAAATTCGGCGCCCGCTGTTTCCATTGCAGTTCTGCTCGATGGCCAGATTGTACTCAACAAAGGGTACGGTATCGCTGACCTGGAAAATTCTGTGAAAGCGACAAATGAAACTGTGTTTCGTACTGCCTCGATCGCCAAACCGTTGACGGCGATCGCAATCATGCAACTGGTCGAGCAAGGCAAGCTCGGATTGGACGACCCCATTCAGGATCATTGCCCGGAGTTTCCTGACAAAGACGATACGATCACAATCCGTCACTTGCTGTGCCATCAAGGCGGAATTCGACACTATCAACTACCGAAAGAAGCAGTCGGCAAAGACTGGGTACCATCGATCGCCAAATCCATAGAGCTATTCGCCGATGACAAACTGGTCGCCAAACCCGGCGAGAAATTCCACTACACAACCTACGGTTTCAGTTTATTGGGTCGAGCAATTGAAACCGCGTCTGGTCAGACCTATCGCGAATACATGCACGAAAATGTTTTCAAACCTGCAGGCATGGAATCGACTGGACTTGATGATCATTGGCGAATCATTCCTCATCGTGCCCGAGGCTACACCAAAGTGGAATTTGCGACGTTGTTACGCTTGCCGGCCGTGACCCGCCCGCTTTTCAAAGTGGGTGATGTGATGAATGCCGAATTGCACGACACGAGTATGAAAGTCCCGGGCGGCGGCATTGTCTCGACTTCAGCTGACCTCGCCCGGATGGCCAATGCAATGCTGAACGATCAGCTCATCACAGCAGAAACCAGACAACAAGCCTGGGAACGGCAATTCACCAGCGAAGGCCAGTCAACGAATTACGCACTGGGCTGGGGAATCTATGAAGATCAACGATTGCTGATTTCGCATAGTGGCGAACAGGCGGGCACATCTACGATGTTGATGATTTTCCCGCAAAGCAATTTGGCGGTGGTCGGTATGTGCAATATGAATCGCGTACCGATCAGGGACTTGGTTCGAGATATCGCCGATCGCATGCTGGAGGAGCTAAATTAGTGCTGGCTCTTCAATGTGAGCCCAATTACGGTAGCTGGACTGGACCCTGGCTTTCGTATACGGGTTCAGGTCGCGAGGCGCGAGCAATTTTGATAGAGTTTCGTAATCGTAAATTTCCTTTTTTGATCAACAGATTAATTCCATGAATAGAGCATTTACAACTTGTCTTTCCCTGCTGTTTGTTTGCTGGCTGTTGGGTTGCAACTCCAGCGAAGCCCAACAAGTCAACTCGATAAACTACAACGCTTCAAGCTCCTCGCAGGAGCAAGATGCAGATTCCTCCGACTGGATGGTTTGGCGAGGTCCCAACGGTAACGGTGTCGCACCTGCCGGACAAGATCCGGTAACCCAGTGGAGTGATTCAGAGAACGTCATCTGGAAAACCGAAGTTCCTGGTCGCGGCCATGCTTCGCCGATTATTCTGGGCAACCAGATTTTCCTGGCAACGTCTGACCAGGAAGCCGGAACCCAATCGGTGCTCTGCTACAGCCGGGACAAAGGCGAACTCGACTGGAACACCAGTGTAAACGAAGGTGGCTTGCGCGGGCGGATTCACCGCAACAACAACCACGCGTCTTCGACTATCTCTACCGATGGGAAGCACGTGTTCGCGCTGTTCGAAAACAATGACTCGATTCGTATGTATGTCTTGACGCTCGATGGCGAACTGGCATGGGAAAAAGATCTCGGACCCTACTCACCACACTTTCCCTTTGGATTCGGTGCTTCTCTTTTGATCCATGGCGACCATGTAATCGTTCCCGGTGAGTCAAGGGAAGGATTCCTGGTAGCGTTGAACAAAGATACAGGTGACGAAGTCTGGCGAATTGACCGAACTTCCTCCAGCTATTCTTCGCCGATCGTCACTAAAATCGACGGAACAGAAATGTTGCTGATCAGTGGTGGCAAAAAAGTCGATGCGATTAATCCTTCAAATGGTGAATCCATCTGGTCGGCCGATGCGGTTTGGAACGTCAGTTGTGGAACCATGGTCTGGGACGGCAACATGGTATTCGCCAGTGGCGGATTTCCAGAGCCACAAACGCTGGCAATCAATGGCGAGAACGGTGACGTCGTTTGGACGAACTCGGTCAAGTGCTATGAGCAATCGATGCTGGCTTACGACGGCTATATCTATGCGGTATCAGACAACGGCTCGATTTATTGTTGGCGAGCCAAAGACGGTCAGGAAATGTGGAATGAAAAATGGTTCGCCGGTCGACGAGATGGCGTAAGCTCATCGCCAGTTCTGGTGGGCGACAAGATCTACGCCTCGCTGGAATCCGGTAAGACATTTGTGATTCGCGCGACTCCTGACAAGTACGAATTGATCGCCGAAAACCAACTGGGCGACTCGGCTTTTGCAACGCCAGCATTTCTGGACAGCAAAATGTATGCACGATTTGCCAAAGATGGCCAGGAATGGCTGTACTGTTTCGGCAAGGAATAATTATTCGTCAATCGAATTTGCGCAAACGAAAAGCCCAAGGAGATCCTGGTGATCCCTTGGGCTTTTTTCGTTGGCCGAAAATCTCTCGCAACAGTCAATTAGATTTCGACGTGCATCACACCGTCGACTTCATCAAAGTGGCCGATCTTCAGCAATGTTCCGTCCGAGTCCGGCATCTCGGCAACAAAAGCAGGGTCGCAAGCCGTAACAGCGGCGGACGTTGCGATCGATAGTGCGATCAGTTTGCCAACGGCAATCGACATTCCTAAAATCCAGGGCACCGAGAGCGCCGAGGCATACAGGAATAAATCGCGATCGATCTTCGACAATTCGTTTTCTTCAACATATTGCTCGATGACATCCTCGCGTTTGGGCGGATCCATTAATGCCAGCATTTCATCGAATGTGCAGCCATCACTTCGCAGCTTGAGGTGAGCCTTGGTTGCTCGCAAAGCTCGTTTGCGACGCTCGTACTCCAGCTTCGAATGGTAGGCTTCGATTTCCTTTCGCTTGCGATCCGTGACACGTTTCATCAGGAATCTGGGGACCGCAAGTGTTGCGTTGACCAAGCGAGAAGACCAGAGTCTGGCTCGATGGTCGGCATACTTTTTGCGATAGGCGGCAAACACTTCGCCCTGAATTGTCGCAATCGCGCGATCGACCTGCTGACGCGTTGTAAACACCAATTCATGATCGACCTCGATACATAGAGGCTTGAGGTAATAGACTTTGACACCCTTTCGTTTGCCGGGCCCGGCCAGGAATTCATCGAGCCGGGTTTGGACACACTTGGGAATATAGTCTTCGATCGTATCGAAATCTTTTCGCTCGGTGATGGCCATGAATACTCGGCCCTGTGGCAAGCGGATTGAAGCCTTGGTCAATTCAAATTCGCGGACCTGGATAATCCTGTCACGATAGTTCTCGACGACACGACTCCAGCTTTCGTCTTTGGACATCAGGGCACCGCATTCGTCCAACATCGACTCGGCAAGCTCATCACTGGTATCTTTGGGCGGAATCCAGATCGAGTCGCTCACCCATTTCCCAAAAGGCGCCAACTCCTGGTCGGGTGAATAGGTTTGTAAATCTTTCCGTGTAACGGAAATCTGCGGCTGGCTCCGCGTAGAATTCCGCGTAGAATTCCGCGAAGAGTTCCGCGAAGAGTTCTGTGACGAGCCTTGCGATGGACTTCCATCAATGTGCAATTCGGGGTTCAAGAGATCCGAAATCGAAATCTCGGAAGAACCTCGCTGCTTTGAAAGACCGAGGTCAAATTTGGACGCAAGTGTTGTTGACATGCAATTCTCCCCTGTTGCGCCGCGCTGTTGCAATGAATTGATGCAACACGGGCTGGTTAATCCGGTCGCTGGGATTCTACATCAACATTCGCCGAGATGTCAAAAACATTGGCAACAATCTTGCCTGGCTTAAAGAAATGTAAAGGCAGACAAGCAGGTACAACAAAAGTCGATCGTTAAATCAACTCATAGTTGTCCAGGTCATCATCTGACGGCTCTTCGTTTCGATCGAGGGCTTCCTTCTCGTTGCGAGATTCATCGCCCGACAATTCATCATCGGACTGGACTTCATCTTCTGGATGATCGAACTGCCACCAGGTGACAGCAATAATCCACAAGATCGTAGGCATGCCGGCGATGATTGAAAAAATAACATTCTCGAACAGACCGTTCAACAGAATAAATGCTATCAGCGTGTCCGCCACAATGTTGCTGCGGTAAAACATCGAACCAACGCGGCCAATGATCATTATCAGAATTGCCATGCCACCGAATACGCCAGTCGAAAGCATCACATTGAGCACCAAATTGTGTGTGTAATTGGAATAGTCTTTGAGTAGCTCTTTAGATGAAGCCGCACCATATCCCAAAACGGGTCGATCGGAGATCAAGTTAAAGGTTGTGGCCCAAATTTCAGTTCTGCCGGTCGCCGTAGTTAACTCTTCAGCATCATCGGACTTGGTAAGACTGCTGAGTTTGTCCATCAGGATGTCGCCGCCGCCGGCAAATATGAATATGGTTAAACCCACGACCAGCAAAATCGCCGCCAAGCCTTGATCCATTTTCACAAATCGGTTGTTGACCAACTGAGCGCGGAAGCCAAACAACAACGCAATGGCAGTTGCGCCAACTGAGGTTCTGGAAAGCGACAACGCCATCGCTCCCGCAGCCAATACAACTCCTATCCAGAGCAAAATAGAGTTTTGTCGGTAGTGGACAGCCAATGTCACTCCCAGCACGATCGTCAGTCCGGCGATCTGTGCCAATACATTCGGATAAGCCAGGCCAGACATTCGTTCAGAGAATTGACCATCCGTGATTGGTTCGTGGAACACGCCAATGGATGGAATGAACAAATAGATCAACCAGGAGATGCCGACAAAGATTGTTCCGGCCAGGAATATCCAGTTCAACAAGACGCGGTGACCCACGTGCACCAGGGCCGTTACCGTTGTCAACACAACGACTCCGAGAATCGCTGTGGAAGCAAACGCAAGCTTCTTGTCGACCGCTCCGGCCACGGACATAAAATAGAAGCCGACTATCACAGGAAACAACAGTCCTGGCATCGTAGTCAAAACTCGACGCACCTTCGGTTCGCAATACCAACCGGAAACCGCATAGAATGTGGCGACAAACACGATCGCCAATTTGACCATCAGTTGCAAATTTACAGCGAACTTGGTGTTGTCAGATTCAATATCCAGCAAACTGAAGAATGCCAACAGTGCCACAAGGATCACGCCGTAAGTTGCGTTGATCGAGGAATTGCGCAAGCTCCCATCCAGCAGAAATTTCCTGCCGACGGTGACCGGTTCGTTTGATGAAGCCGAGAGACTCATGGTGCGATTAAACTTATTCCAAGTTTCAATTCCAGGTATTTATATTCAGATTCCATCTTAGTCGGTGGATTTCTGCAAGTCATCGCTCGTTTGTCAGGCAGGCAAATCTCTCGCGAATCTTTGCTCACAATCCGGGTTTTCGTTATAACCCGGAGCCAACAGCTCTTGAATCTGGAAGCCCCGTGCAGGCAATCTCAAATTCTATTTGGCCAGTTCGGCAATCTGGTCTTTCATCGCTTCGGCCCAGATCTTGTACCCTTCGGCATTAGGATGCAGTCGATCGGGCATGATGGATTCAGGCAAGTGACCATCGTCGTTCAGAAATTGGTCATTGATATTCAAAAACCAGATTCGTTCCTCGTCTGCATAGTCCTTGATCAACTCGTTCGTCGCATCATTGAGCTTGCGACCAGCGCCGTCGGGATTGGCGTCCCGAGGAAAAATTCCCAGCAACAGGATTTTGGTATCGGGCAACCGTTCGCCCAACTCTTCCAAAATCTTTTTGATCCCTGCAGCAGTATCTTCGGGCTTGTCCTTGCGATGGCCGGTATTGTTGGTGCCAATCATCATGACGGCAACTTTGGGAGAGATCCCATCCACCTCACCGTTTTGCAATCGCCAGATGACATGTTCGGTTCGATCACCACTGTAGCCGATATTAAAAATGTCCCAGTCAGAGAAATACTCGTCAAACACTTCCTTGCCGCGAGTTTCCCAGGAATGCGTAATCGAGTCCCCGATGAACAGTACATCAATATTTTCCATCTCGTCGCGCACTTTCAATTTCGCAGCATGTCGATCCTTCCACCACTGGTTGTCGCGAGATTCGGCTTGCAGGGAAAGCGGCAAATCCTGGGACTGTGTTTCTTGAGACAACATGGGTGTCGTGAGGGTCAGCAACAACAAAGAGATTGATACAAGGCTTAGCGGTTTCATGAATGAATGTTCCAACAGGATGGTAAAAGTCTATTACAACTTTAACCTGCCGCCATTCAATTCGCTACTCGCGCTCTATTTTCCCAGACGAGCAATGGAAAAATGGGCCGAGTCCAAATGGGGTTTCTCGCCGGAAATCAACTCGGCCATAAATTTTCCAGACGCCGTGGCGGTGCTCAATCCGATCATATTATGCCCGGCTGCCACCCAAACATTTTTCATCGCCGGACTGCGATCCATCACCGGTTTGCCATCCCAGGTCATCGGTCTCCAGCCAAACCATTTTTCCTCAATCGGTTCGGAGTGTGGGTCAAGTAAATATTTTTCGGCCGCCGATTTCAACAATCCCAGACGTTTCGGGTTGATACTGGAATCGTATCCAACAAACTCCATCGTCGATCCAATTCGATACTTGGAATCCATCGGCGTGACCGCCACATGGCAGTCCTCGAAAATAATCGGGAAGCGAGGCATTTTTTGCGGCGTCGGCATTGTGATCGAATAACCTTTACCCGGTTGGATGGGAATCCTGCAGCCCAAATGCTGGTTGATAAACGGTGTCCAGGCACCGAGTGCCGCGACGAAATGGTCGGCTTGGATTTCCTGTTGCCCGTTGGAAACAGCTCGCGCCGATCCGTTTTCACTGACAAAGGATTTCAGCTCCCAGTTTTCATAAAACTCAACACCGCGCTCGGCAAGCTTTTGCTTGAGCGCCGTCATCAATTTGTCGGGCCTCAAGTGACAATCCATTTCATAGTGCCAGGCTCCGCAAGCCACTCCCGGCTTGATAGCGGGCTCTTTCTCCAACAACGCTCGCTCATCGTAAGGCCGAGCAGCCAGACCGAACCGATCTTCGATCAACTGATTGACCTTGGCAAATTCATCGAAGTGTTTTTGATCATCGTACACAAACAGAATTCCGGCTTCCCGCCACTCACAGTCGATCGACTCCGACTCGATCAAGTCCTTGTAGAGAGACGCCGAGGACTGCAACAGTTCGTGCAAACCGACGGCCGATTCCAACATGTGCTTCTCATTGCAGCGTCTGGCAAATTTCCAGAACCAGGAGATCGCGTCGGCGCTGAACCGCGGTTTCACGGCGAAGGGTGAATTCGATTTCATCATCGAGCGCAAGGTCGAGCCGATTGTGCCGGGCCGGGTCAAAGGCAGGACATGGCTGGGTGCGACATAACCACAATTTCCATGCGAACAGGCAGCGCCAAATTTGTCCTTGTCAACAATCGAAACCTTGAAGCCGGCCTCGACCAGGTACCAGGCACACATCGCGCCGATCACACCGCCGCCCACCACAACGACTCGATCTCCAGCCGCACTATTCACTGCGAATCCCCATGCAAAACGGGTCTTGTTCGTCCAGCAACAATTTGGACTCCGCACAAACATGAGCCGTGCCGCGAATCGTCGGGATCACTCGATTATCGGTCGACGCTTTTTCGTAACTGGCCTCAAACAGACTGCCCACTATACTTTCCTGTCGCCAGGTTTCGCCTGCGGCAAGTTTTCCATCGTCCGCCAGACAAGCCAGTTTGGCGCTGGTGCCTGTTCCGCAAGGCGAACGATCGTAAGCGCCGCCTGGACACAAAACGAAATTGCGGCTGTGGTTGGCAGGATCATGCGGCTCACCAAACAGCTCGATGTGATCAATCCAGCCGCCGTTTTCGCCGGTGATCCCCTGCTCTTCCAGCGCCCCACGAATTTGTTTAGTCACTCGAGTCAAATGTTCGACGTTTTCCAGTCGCAGATCTTCCTTTGAATTTTTCACCAGAAAAAACCAGTTGCCGCCCCAGGCCACATCACCAACCACCTTGCCGTAACCGGGAACTTCCACCTCCAGATCAGCGTGCAGGCGATAACTTTCAACATTCTGGACCGCGACTGTTTTGTTATCACCGAGTTCTGCATAGACATCACCGACCGGAGTTTCCAGCAAATGACGACCGGGACCGATTCGCCCAAGATGCTGAAGTGTGACCATCAAGCCGATCGTGCCGTGGCCGCACATGTGCAGAAACCCCAGGTTATTAAAAAAGATAATTCCGGCCGCCGCCTGCGGATTGACGGGCTCGCATAACAAACCACCCACGATTACATCGGATCCTCGCGGTTCATTTACCACTGCTGAACGAATTTCGTCGAACCGGGATTTGAATATTTCTTTTCGCTCGGCCATCGAGCCGCTGCCCAGATCCGGACCACCGGACACGATAATTCGGGTGGGCTCGCCACCCGTGTGCGAGTCAATAATCGAGATTTCTTTATAGTTGGCCATTTCAATTTACAGTGGAGCAGTTCGCTGGCCGGTGTTCAATATCTGAATGGCTGCCGAAATCAGATTGGCGTTCTATTGTGAGTCGGTGAGCGAGGCATCATAATCCTATGAAGATTAATTCACTGAGGTAATTCATGCAAACTCACAAAGTCCTGCTTGCCGGTCACTGGCAAGATTCCAATACAAACGGTGTTTTTCAAGCCGAAAATCCCCGCACCAAAGAGCCATTAGGCGAACACTATCCGATCAGCCATTGGGACGAATGTTCGGCGGCTCTCGATGCAGCACAATCTGCGTTCATCGAGATGCTGCAAATGCCGCGCGAGACAATTGCGGGCTTTCTGGAATCGTATGCCGATCGCATTGAAGCTCGCACAGATGAAATCTGCGAGCTGGCTCATATCGAAACTGCTCTGCCGGTCGAACCGCGATTGGCCAAAATCGAATTGCCTCGCACCACTTTTCAAATCCGCGAGTCTGCCAAGTCTGCTCGCTCGGGCGATTGGTGCATGCCGGTGAACGACGAGGAAAACAAGATCTATTCCTGCTACGGACCCATCGGACCGGTTGCCGTATTTGGTCCGAACAATTTTCCATTGGCGTTCGGTGGAATCTCCGGTGGCGACTTCGCTTCAGCAATTGCCGCCGGTAATCCGGTTATCGCCAAAGCCCATCCCTTGCACCCTGGAACAACGCGTCTGCTGGCCGAAGAAGCACAGATTGCGGCCGACGAAACTGGCATGCCGGCCGGAACCGTCCAGCTGGTTTATGGAATGGACTATTCAGATGGCGAAAGACTGGTCAAGGATTCTCGACTGGCGGCCGTGGCCTTCACAGGAAGTCGACACGGCGGACTGGCCCTCAAGGCAGCCGCGGACTCGGTTGGAAAACCCATCTACCTTGAAATGTCCTCGATCAATCCGATCGTCATCCTGCCCGGCGCTTTGGAAGAACGCGGTGAAGAAATTGCCACCGAACTATCGGGCAGTTGCATGATGGCGGCAGGTCAGTTTTGCACCAGCCCGGGCCTGGTCATCGTTCAAGCAGGTGCCGCAACTGAACAATTCGTAAATTCCACCGTCGAGAAGTTTAAGGTCGCTCCGATCGGAACTCTGCTTTCGAAATCCGGCGAAGAAGGGCTGGCGAAATCCCTCCAGCAGCTTGTTCATTCCGGAGCTGAAACTCTGGCTGGAGATGGCGCTGGGGGCGGACAAGGATACAGTCACTCCAACACCTTACTGCGAGTCTCCGGTGAAGAATTCCTGGATCATTCTGGTGAACTTCAAACCGAGGCGTTTGGGAACGCTTGCATGATCGTGGTCTCAAATTCGCCCGAGCAAACGGTGGCAATCGTTCGCGAACTGGAGGGCAATTTGACGGGCTGCATTTATTCCCATACCGATGGAAGTGACGATGCAGCCTATCAACAGGTCGCACTGCATTTGCGCTTGCGAGTCGGTCGGCTGTTGAATGACAAGATGCCGACTGGCGTCGCGGTTTCTCCCGCCATGAATCACGGCGGACCTTACCCAGCTACCGGACATCCCGGCTTCACCGCCGTTGGAGTCCCAGCCGCAATTCGACGCTTTGCCATGTTGCAATGCTTTGACAATGTTCGCGAGCATCGTTTGCCAGGTGTGTTCAAGCAAGCAGCTGCCACAACATAGATCGGATTCAGCGGTAGTTGGGAGTTTGCTGGTTCGTGATTGGTGAGGATGGTTGCTGGTTCGGGGGTGGTGGTTTTGATTGGTGGTGGTTTGTAGTTGCGGGTTCCTGATTGGCGAGGATGGTTGACGGATGGTGGTTCGTAATTTGTCAGTTTTGATTTGTCAGTTTTGATTTTTGATTGGTGGGGGAGTTGCCGGTTCGAGGGTGGTGGTTTTGATTGGTGGTGGTTTGTAGTTGCGGGTTCCTGATTGGCGAGGATGGTTGACGGATGGTGGTTCGTAATTTGTCAGTTTTGATTTGTCAGTTTTGATTTTTGATTGGTGGGGGAGTTGCCGGTTCGAGGGTGGTGGTTTTGATTGGTGGTGGTTTGTAGTTGCGGGTTCCTGATTGGCGAGG
>CAZOXC010000036.1:0-11908 GCA_964583205.1 uncultured Pirellulaceae bacterium
CCGCATCAACATCATCCTCGGTACCTGGCGTTCGATAGTCGAAATCAACATATCGCTTGCGATTCAGGTAATCGGGGTGGTCGATTCGAGTGAAGCCCTGGATTCCAGGAATGGCTTTCATTTCGTAAAAGCCGTTTTCGTCGGTTTCAGTGGGCGGGAAATACTTAACCCAGTTATTGTATTCCAGAGCAGCTTTTTGGTGAAAACGGACCACGGCGTGAGGCACGGGCTGCAGACTTTCGGAATCAAACACCGTTCCACGAATCGTCGCCACAAGTTCCATCTTCAGCAGGATCGCAAAGCTTGAATCTTCAGTCGAATGATCCGGACTACCAAGCCCGCGCACGAAGTCCTCGATCGCTTGCGGGTCGCTGGCCGATTCAGGAAGAGTGAATTCTCGCCGGGCCACCAACGAGTTCGAATTGTCGACCGCGATAAGTACCACCGTTTGATAAGACTTCAGAATGCGACCGATGTCGACTTGCAGCCGCCCCTCGGCATCTGCACGACGAGTTGGCTGACTGCCACTACCCTGCCTCTGGTAATGGCTAACTCGGACCTTGGCGTTGGCGACTGGTTTTTCATCCGGACCAATGACTTGAACTGTCACTCCCTCCCACCAACGATGTTTTACCAGTTTCAACAGCGGTGCTTCGCCCGTCTGCGTCGCATCAACCACAACTGAAATCGGCCTTCTGCTCTGGTTCTCTGTAATCCAGGACTCGTAGCCCTTGACTTGCCCCACGAGCCGAACGATGCCAGATTGTGACGGGACCACCAGTTGATATTCACCAGATTCATTCGTCTCCGTCGGCGTCACAACCGAGTTAGCACCTGAGGGCAAAACAGGTGAAAACGACACACCCACTCCTGGCAGGCCGGCACCAGTTTCCGAATCAACCACACGGCCAGTGAGCGGGACCCCTGTTTCAAGTTCAATCGTCAGATCCGATTCCAGATTGTCGCCCGACAAATTGATTGTCCTGAAGTAACCCAGAAGTGATGTTCCGGCCACAGGTTCCAATCGCAAGTAGAAAGGAGCCTCGCTGTCCAAACGATCGAGTCGCAGGTTTCCGTCAGCGTCCGAGCGACCAAGCAACTTTTTAGCATTCTTGCAGACAACGACTTGCACAGGCAATTTAGTCGCCTTATCCAGAATCGTTAGATTGATCGAGGCCGCCGACTCCAATTTCAAAGTTGATTTCGCAGCCAGCGGTGTAGCGGAACTACTTTTGGGTAGTAGCTCCAGTTGCTCACTGGAAAAATTGGTCAAGAAGACCGTCTGCTGGGTGTGACGACTGGCTGAAACGCGAACAGCGGCAATCGAATCTGCAGGCAAGTTTTCAATGCTGAACCCTGAATCTTGCTGCTTGACCAAACTGTCAATCTCACCTTGCAATGGGCTCCAAACCAACCCCGAATAAATTTGCGCCTCGGGCTTACCTCGATTCTGATGCTGAAACGTTCCTTTCCAATCTTCGATGCTCATAATTCCCACCAATTGAGCATTAATGTCGCTTACGTCGTCGCCCTCCGGGGAACTAAGCTTCAATGAAGTGGCACCTGATTTGGCAAGCGAGACTTCGATAGGCTTCTTTGATATGAATTCCAAATGCTTCCACGTTACCGCGTGCTCGTCATGGATCACAACCAGCGAAACGGGATAAGGCGTGTCCATGTAGGAATGGAAATCCGGCACAGGCACATCGGTGAAATCGAATTCGCCATCCATCGCTGATTTAACCTCGGCCAAAATGGAAAGCTCATCTCGGACACGAAGCTCTCCACGTGAATTTTTTGTGCCAGGAAATTTGTAGGGATGTTCCTGAAGGATTACGGTTGCGTTGGCGACCGGTTGTCCAGCTTCGTCAAGAATGACGCCGCTGAAATCTGGAAGAGTCTCAAACTCGTTTGAATTTGATGTCGAGGTCGCCAATGGTGCCGAGGAATGTGCAGCGGGCGAATTGGCTTGCTGAGTCAATACAATCGAACCGGCGATGATCACACATGACAGAACCAATGCGGTCATCGCAGCACTTGCATTGATGGTTGATCCGGGAATTCGTGAGTCCGTCGATTCGCCCAACAATCGGCCGATCCTGGTCACCAGGTATGACGGGCTCCTTCCAGTTGCCGCCAACCCGACAGCGGCAGCACTGGTTTGGTTATCCAACTTTGATTGCGCGACGCTAAACAGAGAGCGAGCATATTCCAATCGGGAAATTCCGCTGGCAACCACCAGGTCATCGCAACAGAGTTCTCGTTGTCGATCCAGCCGACGGCTGACCAACCAGACAACCGGGTGAAAAAACAATACCGCCTCGATCACTCGTTGACCAACGACAACAATGTGGTCGTACCGTCTAACGTGAGCGATCTCGTGCGCCAAAATTGCATAGAGTTGTTGAGCGGGCAACGTGGAAGCGATCGCTGAAGGTATCAAGATCACTGGACGAAACAGGCCGGCAACAATTGGCACGGCCACTCGTTCACACACTCGAACCGCAGGAGCGATTCGCAAACCAATCCGACGGGATGCCTCTTCCACAAGTCGCACCAACGACGCGGTGGGATCTTGATTCGCTCGAATCAAACGCCGACAGCCCCACGCCGCAAATGACAACCGAACCAACATTGCCGCTAGCCCCAGTACATACAGAGTCGCAATCCATTTCGCGAAAAAGGGCAAGCTGGAATTCGAGTTGTCTGTTGCGATTAAACCGGAATCGCTCGAATCGTTGCTGAGGCTTTGCGATCGTGACGTGTCTGGAACCTCTGGACTCGCAGCCACCGGTTCGGGCTGTTGCGTGCGAGTACTAGAACGAGTTGGTTGCAGATCCTCCGTTTTTGGAATGGGCGCAATCGCATCCATGTTTGCGTTCAATTCGCCCGCTGGATCGGACAGCAATCGTTCATCATCCGCATTCGCTAAATCACTCTCTGATGCCAAAGTCAATTCGTGCAATTCCGTTAACTGTGTTTTTCGCGCGACTTCAACGTTTGCTTGGTACGAGAAACCGCCTGCCAGGGCGATGGCAGCTCCTAGCAATGCGAAACTGAAAAGATTCCAGGCATAACCGGTCTTCGGCGAAGCGTTTCGTAAAACTCTGTTGCCAATCAACGCGACCAAACCAATGACCAAGCCGATCCACGCCACATGAATCAACCAGAACAAAACGAAAACCGAAGCCTGCTGTAGTGTCAAAATCATCGTCAATCACTCCGATTTCTGTTTGGCTTTGTGAGCGAGCATTTTCTGGATCTCTGCCAGATCATCCGAATCCACATCCTTGTGGTCGAGCAAAGCCAACATCAGACTCTGCGCTGAACCGTCAAATACGCGGTCCAGTACGTCACCAATCACGTTTGACTCGACCGCCTCCTGCTTCAGTTTCGCAGAGAAGTAGAAAGCGTTTTTGCGTTTGGATCGCGAAAGATACTTCTTCCCGACCATGATGTTCAGTGTCGTGATGACCGTCGTGTGCGCCAAATCTCTACCGGCCTCCGCCAGTTCACTACGGATATCACGGACTGCCATCGGCAAATCCGCCTCATCGGCTCGCCAGAGCACCTTTAGAATTAACAATTCCAGCTCAGTCGGTTTTGCCTTCTTCGATTTGCCAGCCAAAGTTCTCTCCTCAGAAAAACCTCTAATGCAATAGAAGTTTTATGATGAGACGACTTCCCGGTCAAGACAATTCTTCTATAAATCTAGAAGAGTTTTGATTAGACAAAGTAGCACGCTCTCCGAGGCGTTTGGCACGGCAAAGCACGACTCGGAGATTCAGTCTACTATCGGCGATCCGGGTTTTGACATGCCCTTTAGAATCTTGAAACACCGAGGCACAGAGATCACAGAGTGGACGCCCGAAAAAAACCTCCGTGCCCTTTGTGCCTCAGTGTTTACCCTTCTTCCTGCTTGCGAGAAGCCGTTTCGAATCTAGCCGAATGTGCAGGCGGTGTTTCTCAACATCGCCGCTCGAGTGCAATTTTCAGTCAGCCCTCAATTTTGGGATGTTGCAGTCATCACAATTTGGCCGCCACCTTTTTGAGAGTCAATCACTCGCATCTCTGGTGAGACCCAGGCAAAGATTAATTCATCGCCGCTCCGTTTCAACAACGCGTATGACTTATGTCCCTCTTTGTCGTGATAGATTCCGGTCACTAGTTCGAGTTTCAATTCGGGCTCGGTACCCACCACCTTTACCTTGCCAACCATAGAAGATCCGTCGTGTCGAACCAGCACAACTCTATTTTTGCAAATCACGATCTCAACATCGGCGAGCGCTCCCGTAACCGAGTCTTGCGCATCGGGCTGGGCAACGCCATCGTCGGTCACAGCCGAAATAGCCCACACGCCTTCAAATTCACTGGGGATCATTGCTTCGGCAGACTGAGAGTTGAGGTGTGGGTTGAGTAAAACCAAAGCGATCAACATGCTCAAATTCATCGTTCGTCTCCTTTGTCTAGAAATAACATTCAAATGTGATGTTAGACAAAAGCCAGAAATCGCCAAATACCATTCAAGCGGCCAAACATTCGTGACTCTCGAAGCAAACCTCGTTTTGACAACCACATACCAATGCCGTTGAAAAACCGAGGCTATCGCTCACGATTGGATGTGCAAGCATCTATTTCGGACCACAACAATTCGTGGCAAAGAAGACGTGTGTAGCCAGGAACATAGAACCAGGAAACTGGAACATAGAAAGCATAGAAACGACAGGCCAGCTTTGACTCATTGAACTCTTCTGTTCAGCGAGTTGCTATTCTGCGTGTGATGAAATTGCACCAACACTAAGCCACTTGTAGTCAGCATCCGAAGCTTCGTCGTTTTCAATTACCGCGCGGATTCGGTCAAGCAAATGCGTGAATGATGAGGCAATTACCGTTAGGTACCTGCCATCTTCACTTGTTTCTACAATTTGGCCCACGACCCCTGAATTGGAAGGTTCCAAATCAACAAATACAAAATTGGCATTCGCCTGTCCAATTGGTATCCAGCTTTTCCGCCATGACTGATCGAGCTTGCAAGACTCAAGTGTACTGGATGTCCATCCTGTAAACGCTTCTTCAAAAGTCGAATTCGCATCATCGTACATTGCAAAAATACTGGACCGTTTGGCTGCCATTTCGACAGCGCGAAATTGCTCGATGAACGGAAACAGTTGACAACAATCAAAATCATAGAGCTTTAAAAACTCGAACAGTTCAATCTCGCCCACATCCAAAGCAACACGAGCAGCTTCCAGTTCGGTGTGGCTCGTGCCGCTGAGTGGTCTTGGGATATGCCACTGTGGATAGCGCCCTTCAATGGCAGTTAGCAAGAGGTCGAGGGATTTGGAGAGTTCTGGCATTGCCCAAGCTGGAAAAAGTCCGTGATCAGCGAGCCGACGGTTAATTACGCCAACCGAGAAACGGAGCGATGTAATAGTCTTAATGATAACAGATGCATCTGTGACGAATTATGCCGTTATTGTGATGTTCGAAAATCTACATCAAATCCGCAAGTGCATTATTGGGTTATCCGTCAATTCGAGGAGAGCTTTTGTCTAAGACCTTCTTCAATTCATCGGCGCCCGTTGATCTATTTGAACGTTTGTGTCTTTACGAGCTCGCCCGCCTCATCGTAGACTTTCCAAGTGCCCTTCTTCTTGCCGTGCTCGAAACGACCTTCGTCCCAAAGTTGGCCATTGGGATGGTATCGCCTCCATGCACCATGTTTCTGCTCGTCATCATCGAAGCCTCCAGTCGCCCGTGGTTCGCCAGTCTTGTAGAACCATTTCCAACGACCAACAATCTTTCCCTTCTTGAAGCTGCCGGATGACTGCATCTGGCCATTATTAAGAAAGTACTTCCACTTTCCTGATTTCTTTCCGTTGTCAAATTCGCCCTGGCAAGAGACAAGGCCATTTTTGAAGAACAGTTTAAAAGGGCCATTTTTGGGTTTACCGTTTTCATCGATCCCAGGGATGTCTTTCATGTTGGCGCTCCTGATTGCGTTCACAGTTGAAGGTCGGCTGACTCGGATCTGCCTGCCTCATTCTAATCGAAAACGTAGGATGGGATGACGAGTGCCTCGTCACGCATTGTTAGCTGCCGTTTGCAGTGGCAATCCGTTCGAACCGCTCGATTGACAAATGGTTCTTTTTAGCTTGGCAGCAGGTTTCAGGAATGCGTTGTTGTCCCGCGTATCGGTAGTGCCGCAGAATCCAAACAACCGTCACAAAGTCAACGAGAATCGTGACCTATTATTTTACGTATTCAAGCTCTAATCGGAAAATGTGATGAAGTATCTGCCGTTATTTCTGCTGATATATTTGATATCGTCTGCCTGTCCTTCGTTCGCTCAAGAACGCGAGAGCGCGGCGGAGCCGAAAGGCTTGAGAATAGACGGAGAAATGTTCGACAACACAATGCTCGACCCCGATATGTTTCGAGCAATGCTCGCAGACTCCATTTTTGAAGACATCGAAAAGTTGGAAAAGGTGATTTTCCAAGCAATTGACTACGCAGTTTATGCGAATGCAAAATCAAGGTATCACCACGAGGCACTGGCAGTTGGTGACAGCGTATCACTTGAACTGGATGACGGCCTATTCCTTGTCAGAATCCTTTCCCCAGATGCAATGGAGAAGATTCAAGACATGGACATAAGTGAACTGCCCAAAGACCTCAAGTCGAAACAAATGTTTCGCGTTACCAAGATTGCGCATGAGTGTGTCATTGTTGAACGTGCAACGACAAAGCTGGCGATTCCAGTTGATCGCATTCTTTATTTCCAAAGAGGCCTCGCTCCATTTTTTAGGTAGCGCTCCGGCGGGGCAATGCGATCTCGCCGCCTGACTCTCGTCTCAACTGCCTGGATCGAATCCACATTGCGGTTGGTGTGGGGCGGAGCCCAGTCAAAGCCGGCACCTATCTCGATCGCATTGTTAGCGCGACTTCCGAAGTACCCCTACTCAATTCACTATCGGGTGGTAGGAGGTGTCCCTGGATTTTTGTCACGGACACATTCCTCAACAGACCGCAAGAACTGGCCCAGCAGGTGCCTTGATGTTGGCACATCTTGCGACTAGTTTGGCATGAGTTGCGTTCCGTCTTAATTCTCTTAACTTTCTGGCTACATCAATGAATAGACTCTGGATCATTGGCTGTGCGTTTGTGTCCGCTCTGCTTTTCTCTCCTGCAATTGTTGACGAATGGTTTGACTGGAAGAGCGATGTCGCAGCTGAATCAAATAACGACCTGGCTGCGAATGAGGAGTCATGGGTTATCGAGAGCCAGGATGAGTGGAGTTCCGACACTCTGGAAACTTCCGGGGTCGAAATCGCAGATGGCAAAGCGACTCCAACCGCCGCGGAGGCAACGATCACGAGTATCCTGAAACGCTTTGAAGCAAAAACGTCAGCTCAATCAATCGTGTTTGAGCAGTCTCCAGAATGGCTGAACTGGAATCCCGTTAAAAACCTTGGCCCGTCGAATTTGGGAGACGCGCCTGTGATGCTAAGAATTGGCCCGGACAACTACTGGATGTTCGGTCGATACAGACAGGGCAAGCAAGCGAATGCGGCAGACGATCAGCCTGCCTTTGAAGCGGAAGCAGCGACGTTGGAAGGATTTGACATTCCACTGCAGACGACTCGCTTTCCAAATCAGTTTGATGCCGAAGGCGGGTTGAAGGAAGGTTTGGGTGGTTATCACGCCTGGCAAAGCAAGGACATGGTCAACTGGGTTCACCATGGACCAATTACAGAACGTCAATCAGTCTGGATGACAACGGCCGAGTACACTGACGGAAAGGCCTACTTCTACTATGACTTTCCGAACGATCAGGACCCCCACGTTTTTGTTGACTCCGATCTTTATGATGGAGTTCCAGGCGACAATAAAGGCATGGCATACGAAGATCCTTCGCACGGTTCGGACTGTGCAATAATTCGCGACCTGGACGGAAAGTTTCATCTGATTCTGGAGGACTGGTCCCCGATTAACGCGCGACAAAACGCCTGGGATTCACCTTTGGCGGCGCACGCGGTCAGCCCAGACGGCGTGAGCGATTTTCAATTGATGGCTCCGCCGGTTGACGAAAGAACCACGCCGACTGGAGAGGTTGCCACGTATCTGCATCCACACTGGGTCAAGGAAAATCCGGAACGTTTCGAGACAAACGTGGCCGAATATAATGTTCATGAGCCGGAACAGAATGCCTATGGCGACTGGGCCGCTATTTGTATTGACGGCCAGTACTATTTGTTCTGCGACTACGATCCTGCTGATAAAAAGAAGATGAGCGTCGGATGGTTCACCTCGGGCAGTATCGATGAACAATTTCAATGGTGTGGAAGTATTGGCGAGGGGCATCCTGACCCGGATATCATGTTCGCCGAAGGCCAGTTCTATCTTGCGACTCAACAGCAAAAGGATTTTGTTAGCCCTGGACCATGGGTCGAGGATGTGGAAATTCGCGTCGGCGTAGACACTGACAACGATGGTTCGATCGACGAGTGGACGGACTGGACTTTGGTCAAGGAAAGTTACGACTACGTGGAAGGCTTTTCGAAACAGGTTGCCAGAACGCCCGCCAGTCTGGACTTGTCGAACCTTCCGGCCGGTTTTGGATTTCAGTTCCAGGTCAAAATCAAGGACACAACCGAGAATGATTCCAAGCCTGTTCTCGACAAGGTTAGGCTGCAGTTCGCAGTGGAGTAATGTCGTAGGATGGGCACTTAACGCCGGCAATGTCGTCAGCAACAGCAAGTTACAGAAAAGAACAACACAACCAACTGCTGAGCCGATTGCGAAAATCAACTCGATGTGCAAAATCATGGCATGCGAAAAGTAATTGGCACGGATGAAGCGGGGTATGGTCCCAACCTGGGGCCGCTGGTGATTGCTGCAACGAAATGGCAACTGCCGGATGATGTCGATGACATGCGCAAGGCACTGCAGGACGTTGTCGTGGAGATTGCCGGTAACCCAGATGACTCGCGAATCGAAGTTGCCGATTCGAAGCAACTTTATACTCGAGGTCATGGTTTGGCTCGATTGGAGCGAGCTGTTGCGGCGTTCGCAGCCTTGAACGGTGGTGCGGCAAAGTCATTCACCGAGTTTGTGCTGGACGATTGCAGTTGTCAGCTCGATTGCCTGGACGACCTGTACTGCAGTATCAACCAGTTCTCTTTTCCGCAGGAAGTCGCCGCCGAGCAGGTTGGGCGAGATGCCGAACGTTTGGGGCGGCAGATGGAAAAGTGTGGCATCCAGTTCCAGCAACTGGCAGTCCGAGTGGTGTTTCCCGATCGGTTTAACCGGTTGCTGGATAGAAGAGAGAACAAAGCCAACTTGCTCAGCCAGGAGACGCTCTGTTTGGTGGCCGAGCTGATGGATCCGGGCGAATCGCATCAAATCCTGTGTGACAAACACGGCGGGCGCAGCCGGTATCTGGGTTTGATCCAGCATTGTCTGACCTTGAATCCGGCTCGAATCGAATGCGAGGGCCGCCAGCGCAGCGCTTACCACTGGCAAGACTCGAACGAAGATAACTCGATCGAATTCGTAGCAGGGGGCGAGTTTCATTTGCCAATTGCTTTGGCATCGATGGCGGCCAAATACGTTCGTGAACAATTCATGAATGCCTGGAATTCGTTCTGGTTGCAGCAAATCCCCCAGCTCAAGCCCACCGCTGGCTACCCTGTTGATGCTCGCCGATTCAAGGCCGATATTGCACAAAAGCAGGTAGAGCTGGGAATCGAAGACTCGCAAATCTGGCGGCTAAAGTAGTCGCACAACCGATACAGTCGTTATTGTTTGTCTGGATTCCGGTTAGTTCGGTTTGGGAGTTGGAAAATAATTTGACCGATACGAGTTTCCAACCAAAGCTTCTGTCGGCAATAAAACTCTTCCTTCCCATCTTGTTTTCGGAGTCAGACATGGACTGTAAAGCAGTCGTCGAATCGACCGAGCTACCGACGCAACCGATCGAAAATACGACTGTTTTGGTGATCGAGGATGATCCCATTCAGGTCGAATTTCTGACCCATGGTTTATCGAAACAAGGTTTCAAGGTGCTCTCGACCACGACTTGTGATGGCGGGATGCAATTGGCAAAAAAAGAAAAGCCGGATGTGATATTGCTGGACGTAGTTCTTCCCGACGGTGATGGACTGTCGGTATGTCAGCGGCTGGCCGATGAACCGGCCACATCCAAGATCCCGGTGATCGTCGTGAGCGGAAGCGATCGCCAGGATATTGTGTGGCAAAGCCGAACGGCTGGAGGTCAGTTCTTTCTCAAGAAGCCCTACGATCCAAATACTCTTTTACTTCTCATCAAAAATTCACTTGGTGAATCCACTGGCTGGTAACGAGTGAGGTCCCCGACTCTGGCATTGGGAATCGGAATTTCAATGCCATAGTCTCGCCTCCCGTTATCGGACACTGGATATCTGCTGGATTCGCCATAGCAACAAGTGCATGACCAGGGCGAACATCACCAGGCTCAGCGAATAGTAAATCGGCTGGCTGGCAGGCACGGTCGAATTCACTTGCAGCCAACTGGATTGCAGCAACAACAGCCAATAGCAACCGATGCTGATTCCGCAAACCATCCACACCAGTCCGATGCGATAGCGGAGACCGGTAACCGCGACCAGCAAGGGATAGAAAATGATTGCCGGACTCTCAACACCTCGAGCAATCCACAAAATCCCTGTCAGCATCAGCACGTCCAGCGCCGCCCAGCAATAGGTAGAAAATTCTTTCAGCCTGGGAACAGTCGCCAGCATGCTGAACACTCCGGCTGCTCCAAGCCACGCCGAGACCAGCATCAACACGCCGCTGGTGACATCGGCAATCTGGTAGATTGTATAAACCTGATCCAGCGCGTTGTTTTTGATGGCTGTTTTTGGCTGCAGGTAAAACGAGTCGATCAGGAAAATGCAAAAGAACACCAGCAGCGAGATCAGTGTGACAGCCAACGCCGGACGCTGCCGGGACCACCGCCAGGTTCGGGAAGCCAAACTGGCCTGTCGAGCCACAATCGGTTCCTTGTTCAGGACTCGTCCCAGATCATCGGCGAGCTCGCTGGCCGAGGTATAGCGGTTGCGAGGCTCTTTCTCCAGGCATTTATGGCAGATGATCGCCAGCGGCTTTGGAATCTTTTTGTTGATCTCGCGAATCTGACGAGGCTCTTTGCCGATCACATCCAGGATCAAGTCCAGATAGTTATCCTGTTCCAGGGGCGGTTTGCCTGTCAGCGCCGCATACAGGATAGCGCCGATCGAATAGATGTCAGAAGCTTGACTGGTTTCGGCAACCTTGCCGGCGGCTTGTTCCGGTGACATGTAGTTGGGAGTGCCAAGAATCTGTCCGGTGGCGGTCAAGTCCGAATGGTCGTCGGTGTGTTTTGCCAATCCGAAATCGGTGATCCTGGGAACGAATTCGCTTTTTTCGTAAAACGTTTTTTCAAGTTGCCGCTGCGAGTCATTGGCGACCATCGCGGATTCGGCTTGATCATGTTTCCGGGCCAGCAGAATGTTGGCCGGTTTCAGATCGCGATGGATAATCTGTCTGTCATGCGCATAGGCGACTGCTTGCGAGATCTTCTGAATCAACTCGGTCGCCTGATAGGGCGGCAAAGGGCCCTGGGCAATTCTGTCTGCCAGGCTGGGGCCATCGATAAAGCTCATGGAAATATAGTGGCAGTGATCGATGCAACCCACTTCGTAAATTGGAACGATGAACGGGTGTTCCAGTTTAGCGGCCGCTTCCGCCTCGCTGCGAAATCGTTGCACCTCTTCATTGTCGGCGATTTCACCGGCCAGAATCATCTTCAAAGCCACCCTGCGGTTCAAGCTGACCTGGCGAGCTTTGTAAACCACACCCATTCCGCCTCGGGCGATCAACTCCTGGA
>CAZOXC010000037.1:0-11518 GCA_964583205.1 uncultured Pirellulaceae bacterium
ACTGAACTTGATACTGGCCCGTTGCAAGTGTCGCGGGCAACTTGCATTTGATCAGCCCCTGGCTGCCCGAAAATCGTTCGACAATTCCGCCATCGGCGTGCAATGTAGAATTTTTGGTTAACGAAAACTGGTATCCGTCGAACAGCGAGTCCGGATATCCCGTCAGTGATTCGCATTGGAACTGGCCATCATCAACAACCAGGCACTCGGTCTTGATGATCCCCGAACTGAGAATTTTAAGCTGACCCTCTGTGCGATCCGGACGACAGTACACGCAGTCTGTGAAGGTACCGCCGACGTCAATCCAGAATTGCCAGATGTTTTCGAGTTGATTCAAGGGTCGAGCCGATCCTAGGACGCTGGAACAAATCCTCGATCCTGCAACAGCTTGACAATTTGTTCAACACATTGCACCGTCGACAGATTGGAAGTGTCAATCGTCAAGTCTGGCGATTGAGGAGGTTCGTAGTTGGATGGAACCTCGTTGTTTTCGTCGAATTTTTCCGAGTTCTGGCGTTGTTCGCAAATTTCTTTGGGAGTGTTCAGGTGGACCACCAGGAATTTTTCTTTGCCCACAACCGAATACGCTTTGCCACGAATTTCGGCGCTGGGGGCGACCATCGACATCAAACAAATGATGCCGTTTTTGTTGAGGATGTTGGCGACGTCTGAAGTTCGACGAAGATTTTCGGAGCGACCTTCATTGGTGAAGGAGAGATCCCGGTTCAAACCCAACCGCAGGTTTTGACCATCCAGTACGATGGCCGTGTGTCCCAATTCGAACAAGTGCCTCTCTACCGCATAGGCTGTCGTTGTTTTTCCGGCCCCCGGATAGCCCGTAAGCAACAAGGTGGCTGCTTGCTGACCGAAGCGGGCTTCGCGTTCTTCCAGCGAGACTTCACTGGTCTTGGAGGACAGCGTTTGAATTGAAGGATCTTCTTCCCAGTGATCTCGTTTGGTTTCACTGGTTTGTCGGTCCAGAATCATGCCGGCACCGACCGTGATGTTGGAAATCCTGTCGATAATGATGAAGGATCCGCAGCCGCGATTACGACGATAACCGTCAAAGGCCATGGGTTGGTCGAGTTGAATACCGCATCGCCCGATTTCATTCAGTTTTAAGCTGGGAGTCTCTTTTCGGCCCAGTGTGTTCACATCAACTTGATACCGAAGAGTTGAAATCTGGCCGGTCGTTGTATTCGTTGTTTGTTTGAACAAATATTGCTTGCCGGGAAGCAAGGGTTCTTCCGACATCCAGACGATCATCGCGTCAAGCTTCTGTTCGAGCTTGGGAATGTTTCCGGGCCGTACGACCATGTCGCCACGACTGCAACCGATCTCATCTTCGAAAGTCAGCGTGATGGACATTGGAGCATGGGCCTCTTCGAGGTTCCCGTCGTAAGCCACGATGTCTTTGATTTTGGAAGTCTTCCGCGAAGGCAACACCATGATTTCATCGCCTTTGCGGACAATGCCTGATGAAATCGTGCCGGCGTAACCTCGGAAGTTCAAATTGGGTCGATTGACGATCTGAACCGGAAAACGAAAATCCTGAAGATTCCTGTCTGAACCGATGTAAACCGAGTTCAAAAAAGCCAGCAGACTTTGCCCTTGATACCAAGGTGTGTTTTCGCTGCGGTCTACGACATTGTCGCCATTGAGTGCCGAGATCGGAATGAAGTGTAGATCGGGAATATCCAGCCGGTTGGCGAATGACCGGTATTCTTTTTGGATCTTGTCATAAATTTCCTCGTCAAAGTCGACCAGGTCCATTTTGTTGACGGCCACCATCACGTGTTTGATACCCAGCAGGTTAACAATAAACGTGTGCCGTTTGGTTTGTTCGACAACGCCGTTGCGAGCATCAACCAGGATCACGGCCAGGTCGGCAGTCGACGCTCCGGTCGCCATATTTCGAGTGTATTGGATGTGGCCGGGCGTGTCGGCAATGATGAATTTGCGTTTTTCAGTGCTGAAGTATCGATAGGCGACATCGATGGTAATTCCCTGCTCGATTTCCTCGTGCAACGAATCCATGTACAGTGCCGGGTCAAATTCCCCGCCGGTGGTTCCGTGGCTAACCGAATCTTTTTCCAGTTTGGCCAGTTGATCCTCGTAAATCATTTTCGAGTCGTAGAACAAACGACCGATTAGGGTACTCTTCCCGTCGTCGACGCTTCCGCAAGTCAAAAACCGCAGCAGTTCTTTTTTTTCGTGCTGCGCGAGGTAAGCATCGATGTCACGTTCGATCAAGTCAGATTGATGGGTCACGGTGAATCCGATTTCAATTCGAGAATTTCTTTAGTATGAAGCAGCCCGGCTCAAACAGCCGGACTCAAAGCAGTCCGGGGATTCTAGAAATATCCCTTTTCTTTTTTCGCCTGCATGTCGTCAGCATCGTTATCGATCACTCGACCTTGCCGTTCAGAAGTTCGAGCCAGCAACATTTCCTGGATGATTTTCGGGAGCGTGTCCGCGTCCGATTCGACCGCACCCGTCAGCGGGTAGCAACCGAGCGTCCAGAATCGCACCAGTCGTTCTTCCGGTTCTTCACCCGGTTTCAGTTTGACTCGATCATCATCCAGCATGATCAAGGTTCCGTCGCGGTTGATAACCGGACGTTTGGCCGCATAGTACAAAGGCACGATGGGAATATTTTCCAGATGAATGTATTGCCAAACGTCTAATTCTGTCCAATTGGACAAAGGAAAGACTCGAATACTCTCACCTTTGTTAAGTCGAGCGTTGTACAGGTTCCACAATTCGGGCCGTTGATTTTTCGGATCCCAGCCATGGCTCTTGTTACGAAACGAGTAGACTCGTTCTTTGGATCTCGATTTTTCTTCGTCTCGCCTGGCACCACCGAACGCGGCGTCAAACTTGTATTTGTCGAGTGCCTGCTTGAGGCCGTCAGTCTTCATCACCTCGGTATGCTGCCCACTCTGCTCGATCGGGTCGAGGTTGAGTTTGCGGCCTTCTTCGTTGACGTGAACCAGGACTTCCAGCCCCAGTTCCTTTGTCGTGTATTCATCACGCATCTTGTACATCTCCTGGAACTTCCAGGTGGTGTCTACGTGCAGCAACGGAAATGGTGGCTTGCCGGGATGGAATGCCTTGAGCGCCAGGTGGAGCATCACGGCCGAGTCTTTCCCGATCGAGTAAAGCATCACCGGGTTTTTGAACTCGGCAGTCACTTCACGAATGATGTGAATACTCTCGGCCTCCAGTTGCTTGAGATGAGTCAGCTGGTAACTGGAGGTTGTTTCGGTATCGGTTGATTGTTCCGGTACCGATGATGAAGATTCAATGATCTGATTCGTCATTTTGGACGCAAGATAGAATTTGGGTCGGGTTCACTAGATCTTTGCGCACGAAACTGTCTTTGTTGAGATTCAAGTTGATGCGTTTCAAATTGACGCCATTCAAAATGAAAACCAGTTGAGACCAGTCGGCTTATCGCGCGGCAAAACAGGTCGTTTCGGTAGTTTTGAGTACCTAACAGAGGTCAGTATAGGCCAGACCCAAAATACCAACAACTTCGATTACCGTCCAAAAACGGGAATTGACTGCTTATTGCCGACCCAATAAATCGAAGGCTTCCAGCACCTTTTCGCGGTGTTTGCCTCCGAACACAAGCACAATCAGTTGGCTCATGATTTCACGATCATTTCGAGTCAAGAATGCCTCGCCACCGCCCATCTCGCTGATTTCAACGAATGCCGAAAGACGGCGGTCGCTGTGGCAAGTGACCGTGTTCACGACTCCGCCCTGAGTTTCGTAGAATTCCGCCGCCAATCGCAAGCAACGATTGTAGTTCTGAGTGTGCGGAGGAGCATCGCCGAACAATAAGATGACTTTTCGAGCATTCTGCCGAAACGAATTCTGATTGATCGACCAATTGAGCCCGGCATCAACTCCCTCCGGAATGTCTTTGCCACCGCCGGCTTCGATCTCTTCCAGGTAGTCGATAACTTCTGACAAGTCGCTGGTCAGAGGCAAACCCTTGACCAGGTATTTGTCGTCCGTGTCGCGGTAGGTGCAAACGCTGATACGAGTTTTCGGAACCATTTGCAGCAGAACATTTCCGATTTGTTCGATCTTGCTTTTGACCTGCTGAATTTCACCTTCCATGCTGCCCGTGCTGTCGAATGTGATCACAATGTCCAGCCCGTCTCGGCTTAGCCGATCAACTAACTCGCCAAAATTCTCTGAGCCCGCTGCTGTGATCGATCTGGGTAACGAAGCACTCATATCCGAAGATTCATCGAACCCGCCGGTCGCCAATTGACTGGTCATTTCTACCGACCGATTGGCAAGCGGATCAATGGTGGTTGGGATTTCCACGTCTGTGAGATTGCGAAAGTCCTGATCCGAAGACTGATTTAGCATGACGTTGTCAAAATCGAGTGCTTTGCGTTCGCTGATGGTCAGCTGAAACTGATCCAGCACACCCAGTTGAACGACTTCCCCTTCTCCTCCGTCACCATTTCGAAGGCCTCCCCAGGGAATCAACAACAACACCAGAAAGATCAGCAGGTGAAGCACGATTGCTCCCACAGACGAAATTGACATTTCGAAAAAGCCACTGGGCTTGGAAAGATCTTTGGATTCAGCCAGCGACTCGGCGCGCGGCATGATCACTGTGCCTCGACAGTGAGGGCACTTGCCACGCGTTCCCAATTGTTCTGCGGTGACCTTGAAGTCTTCACCACAGTGAATACAAGTCGTTTGCATTTTTTTGAATTCAAAACCCTGGTCGGTGAATACGAAACATGTTCACCTTGTTTAGATTGTCGAGTTCATTCTCGAATGGTCAAGGAATTTTGACGAAAATTGACAATTGCGCGATGAATTGTGGAGTTACATTCGTTAACAACATTTCTTTTTGCGACTTGACTGGCTGGCCCTGCTATCCGCCGCTATGTCGATGCTTTGGTAAAATGTGAGATTACCGTTTTGGAGTGGCGTTTGCTGACCAGCGCACCCGCTATCTTGGATAGCGAACTTGATTACGCTGGGCCGCCGGCGGCGATTGGCTGATCGCGGTTTTCGAATATGCGAACTGGATGCGCTAGTGAAGATTTCTTGCGGTGCTCGGTTCCTCGGCAACCAGATTGTTGAGGCCGCCTTCTTCCAGGCTGAATTCGGCCCAAACGGGCAAGTGGTCGGATACGTCCAGCGCCTGATCGAGTGACAGGTTGTAGTGCTTGAGAAAATCGAACACGCCGGCGCGGCCGGTGAATTCGGTGGTGGCACGCGAGTCAATGATGATGTTGTCGTACTGCTGATTGGCTCGAGTATTCGTGTTGACCGAAATCAGCCCGGTGAGGCCGGTTTGTTCGGTGGCGTTGGCGATTCCCTGGCTGTCGATATTGAAATCTCCGACAATAATCACATCATCTTCGCCTCGACCATCGTTTCGAATCGCCCGGAAGATCTGGTTGAGATGGACCAGCTCTCGTTGTGGTGATCGAGAATCAAGATGCAGATTCACCAACGTAAACGTAAAGGCTTTGTCGTGTGCTGCTCGAGTGGTTCTGAAAGATGCCACCAGCGGCTCGCGGCGCAGCAGATCATCCGGATCGTGTATTGTGTAAGATTGAGCGCCGTCCAGTTGAACCGTATCCATATCGAAGATGTACGCATATTGTTCGCGTTGATTGGAGCGGCCCAGTCGCTCGCTGATCACATAGCGAAAATTTCGTCCGTTCGAATTTACTTGATCAACAAAGCGTGACAACAACGTTTTATCGGTGCTGCGAATTTCCTGAATGGCAACGATATCGAATTCACGAATGATCTCCGCGAGTGTAGCCATGATTTCCGGCTGACTGGCTTTCTTGTTGCCGAAAACCTGGATATTGAATGAAGCTACGCGAACGGTGTTTCGCTCAGGGCGTGACCAACTGGCAAAATTCGTGTTGCCGCTGGCCAGTGAATTCAATTGCGATTTGGCCAGCCGGAAAAAGTCATCGACGTTGCCAATGTGTTCTTTGTGATACAGGGCCCATCCACCAATGATGATGGCGATGACCAGTAGGATAGATACAAAAAGCCTGCGCATTGCAATAATCTCGAGAGGAACCAATACTTGTTTGATCGGTTCGTTTGCTCGAGATCAAAAAACGGTGCGTCGGTCGAACGGATTATTCCGTCAGAGTGTCTTCCTGAGACGTAGGATTTTGCGGACTGTTCGAATTTTTGGACTTTTGCGACACGACTTTTTCGGCTGTCGTATCTTCAACATTGGGTCGGAAAAAGGCCAACAATCCGAGTGGGATATACCAGGCCATATACAATCCTCCACCAAAACCGTGCCAGAATTGCACCGCCACCATCGCAGCGCAACTGCAACAAACCAGCGAACCCAACGTTTTTTTCGCGGGCCAGGCGGCAAAAGTCACACACATCGCCACGAATCCGACCAGCAATGTGATGCGATATCCCGGATACCATCCCAGACTCCAAATGCCCTCCAGATAATCAAAGCTGGGTAAGCGAATCCCAAACATCATTTGGAACTGACCGAAGAAGTTTTCGAATGAGTAGGAAGTGAAGATCAAGCTGAAAATGGAGAGGCTCAAGGCCAGGCACAGCCCAATCAGAAATCGCTTCTTGCCTCGGTCCCAATAGTAACTCACGAACAGCGGGATCAAGTACAAAGGATAATACGTAACGCCACCGGCCAGTCCCAACAGCACTCCACACAACCAGGGCATTCGATACATGGTGATGGCCCACAACAATAACGCCGCCGGCAACAGATGCATAATCCGCCCGGTATAAATGGCTGTGTAGGGAAGCATCAGATAAATCGCGGCCATCCCGATTCCGATTTGCAAGTCATTGAAATGGTTGCGACCGAAAAATACCAGAGCCAGAACAATTGCCAGTTGACTGAGGATCGCCATTGTCTTTGCAGCGACTACGTAGTTGGCAAGTTTGTCTTCGTCGTCGGCGTCTTCGCTCAACTCGCCCCGGTCGTTGGCAAAAGTCGGAATCGTCGGGAACAAGTTGAAAAATGCGTGTCCTGGCCCGCGACGCATCAGTTCATTCGGACCCAGTTGTTCACCTTGTAAAAGTTTGACCGCGTCTCGGGGTCCAGAGATATCTTCAGCTTGTGGCCGGCTGGTGATGATATTGGCGAATAAAAAAATCATCAAACTGCAGACGAGAAATGTCAGTCCGCCAGATGACAAATTGGATTCCAGGAAAGGTTTGCGAACCAGGTTGGGGTCGATCAACATTCGCAGCAACCAAATTGCTCCAATACTGAACAGCCACAGGAAGCCTCGATACTGTAATTGTCTTTGCCATTGTTCCTGGGGTGCAGGGCCATCTGATTCTTGATCGGATTCAACTGCGGCATCCTCCGCTTCAGCACCTCTGGCTTTTGAATCTTCGTCCGCCGCGCCTGGGGCGGGCGAGTCCTGGTTGCTCTGGGGCGGTTCGTTTTGATCCGGAGTCGCCGGATCGTCGGCGTCGCCGGTCGATGGTGAATCTGCAATGACGGCTTGCCCGGAATCGGGATCAACAACAAGCTCTTCAGCTTCGGCCTGGGCAAATTTCTGCCGGATAGAATCGGGTGGATTCATCCCGTAGTGGACCATCAACAATCCCGGTGCCAGCAGGATCAGCAACACCAGATCAAGATTTCGAAAGCTCCAAAAACGATTGAACTTGAAAAACAGGGCCAGCATCAACAGGGAGGAAAGATACGCCCAGGTTGTGGTTTCAATCGGTTGGTAGCCAAACGGGAAATTGCCCACAAGGTCTCGTTTGTTGAACGGTTCGTTAGTAGATCACGCAAAAACGGAGCTTTGACTTTACCCCATGGCACAAGTCTTTGCGAGTATTACTGGATTTTCTCGTCGGGTTTCAATCGTTTGACACCCAACCCTTTTGCCACTGCAAACGAGACAAATGCCGAACCAAAACTCAGCAAAGCCCCCATTTTGATTTCGTCGAGGTAGGGACTGGTTGAGTCAAAGGCCGCCGTGGATACGAACAAGGCCACTGTGAATCCGATCCCGGCGATGCAGCCGAGTGTAACGACGTGCTTGTAACCCAGGCCTTCCGGCATTTCCAAACGGAAGAATTTTTCGCCGATCCAGGTGAACAGCGTAATGCCCAAAGGTTTACCAACGATCAGGCCAAGCAATACGGCCCAGGTTCCCATGCCGACAGAGCCCAGCAGAACACCGGCGTTACACAAACCGAATAGCCCCAGGATCACTTCCACCGGATTCTTAAACCAATGCTCGAACTCGTTCAGCGTATCCTGCCTTTGCAGTTCCTGCTTGGCAAAAATACCAAGGTCGGTCTTGGCATGCGGCATGAAGGGAATAATCGGGACCAAGCCCAGAGCCGGCTCGACACCCGCGAAGAAGAACCCGCACCAACTCAGCACGCCTGGGAAAATCAGGTACCACCAGAAACTTTGTACTTTGGCTCGGCGAAGTACCCATGCCAGCCCCATGGCCAGAACGGTAAGCAGCAGGTAGCTCCATTGCACATTGTCTGAATAAGCAATCGCAATAATGACAAGGCCTGCCGCATCATCGGCGATTGCCAACAGCAACAGGAATGCGATCGCAGGGTGTCCAGGTCCAAAGATCAGACGAGCGACCAGGTAACTGAACGCGATGTCGGTCGCGCAAGGAACCGCCCAGCCTCTGCCGATCCCGGCCATCGATCCGTCGATTACCACGACCAGTAAATACAGTGCAACTGGACCAACGATTCCGCCAAGCGTCGCCAACAAGGGCATCGCAGCTTTTTTGGGATTGGAAAGCGCACCTCCCGGCAACATTGATTCCCATACTTCTTTGGCCGCTATGCCAAAGAACAGAGCCATTAAGACTCCATTGATCAAGAATCGTATATCAATCGGGTGGCCGTGATGTTCTTCATGATGATCGACCGATCCGCTGTTGCCCTGTTCGCCATCATCAGAACCTTCAGTGGATTCGTCGGCCGAATGTTCCTCGTCTCCGTCATGGTCTCCGCCGTGATCATCGCCATGGTCATCGCCGTGGTGACCGGCATCTCGATCAATCAGGTAGCTCAGTTCAAAGGAAAACAGATTGTCGTGAGTCTTTTCGCCTTGGGGGCCGGAGTTGACCCAGATGATTCCGATCAGCGCTCCAAAAATCAGGAACAAACTGTTTTCGAAGAGAAATTTGATGGGTTTCTCATCGCGAGAAATTTTGCGGCCTGGAGGAGACATTGTAGATTTGCGGCGTCGAAAATTTTGTTGGAAACGAATGGCTCTTTCGGCTCAAGTGGCCAAAACCATTCAGAAAAGGCCATGGTTTAACAAAAAATGCCTGTTTGAACAATCCTCAATCGGAGGTCTGAAGCGGGCGGACCCTCTATTCCGTGTCTTCTGCCGCTGTCGGTCGTTGCTTGACCATGAAGATCTGGTTTCCAACCGTATTGTGTTCAACTCGATCCATGAACGAGTGGATCAGTAACAGGCCGCGGCCGCTGAGTTTTTCAAGGTTTTCCCGGCAGGTAGGATCGGCCACGCATTGGGGATCAAACCCTGGTCCTTGATCGGAGATTCGAATACAAATCTCATCCTTGTTGTATTCAGCCTCGATAAGAACTCGGCGATCGGCGTAGGGCGTCTGGATTTTTCGCTTGTCGATCAAATCAAAAAACTGGGTCTCGTCCTGCTCTTTGAGTTCCGAATCAACTTCCAGATTTCCGTGGTTGATGGCATTGGTGATCGCTTCATTGATGGCCATGCCGACTCGCAATCGATCCGACTCCAACCAGGCAGGCATGTTGGATTCCAACGTCGACAAAACGGGAGCCACCATCTCCGAATCATTTTCCAAAACGAAGCTAAAGCAACACTCCTGGCTTTCGGTGGTGGGGGTCTGCAGCAACTGTTTGGAGAATTCCAAAACGTGTTTGGCCGTACCAAACAAATCCCGATTCAATTTTGATTTGGGCGAGTAATTCGTTGCGCCCAGCTTGAGCGCTTCGACTGCGATATCCTGGCTGCCTTTGGAAGTAACCAATACGACTGGAAGCTGCGAATGATTCTGCCGAACGCACTTGACCAGTTCCAAACCATCGAGGTTCGGCATCTGCAAGTCGGTCACCACAAGGTCAAAGCTGGTTTGCTCGATTTGATCAAGCGCCTGTTGTCCGTCCTCGGCAAAACGGATGTCCCAGTTCGATTGCTTTTGCAGCAGCGAACCAATCAGTTTGCGATCAACGGGACAATCGTCAACGACCAAAATGGAAGTCATGGGCAGTTGTGTGACGAAATAAGCAAATCAAATTCTGGTGCTGGTGGTCGACACAATTCTTCCACCGCAAGTTAACTACGACGTCTCAGGCATCTTCCTGATATCCAAAAACCCACCACTTTCCAGGAGGCTGGGCACGCGACTGATGACTTCGGCCAGGCGTGGAGCAAGCTCCGTTGGCGTGGGCATTTCAATCGTGTTCCTTTTAGATCTTAGCACTTCCAGCGAAGGGAAACGAACATCTTCCGGGTGTTCACACAAATAATCCTGCATGGCAGTATCGACCAGTCCCGGCGCCAGGGCCGAGAAATGGACCTCGGGTCGCTCGACAGCATACAGTTTCGTGAGCATGTTCAAGGCTGCCTTGGATACCGAATATGCATTCCAGCCTCGATTGCCGTTGACCGCCGCGCCCGAGGAAATCGCAACCACTTGAGCAACCGAAAGTTCGCCAGCCAACAAAAAATCCAGGACAGTTTTGCAAGACCAGACGTTGATCTCCATCATCTCCCGGAACGCGTCCAGGTCGATTTCGCACATGTCCCCGATCTTGCCAAGCGCTCCTGCATTTAAAACCACCAGTTCCAATCGAGGCAAATCTCCCAGCAGTTGCGGCAAACTGGCAACGGTTCCCGCATGATCTGTCAGGTCCTGCGACACCCATTTCATCCGGGAGTGCTGACAGAGTGAATCTGGTTTCTGTCGACTGATACCGAAAACTTGCCAGCCAAGTTGCAGGTAGTGTTCAGCAAGAGCTTCGCCGATACCGGAGCTGACGCCCGTGATCAATACGTTGGAGACTGTCATTGAAACTCACTCACAAGGTTCAAGTTCGCAGCGGTTGAAGTCAATTGTTACTCAGCGAAATTTTTGTCGTATGTATGTCGAGCACCACTGGTGACTCGAGCATACACTTCCACATTTGTGACCTGAACCAACTGAATATCGAGTGGTGCTCCACCGAATTTGGAAATGAACTTATCCAATCGATAGCGGCGAGTCTCACCTGCCGGAATCGGATCTTTGTCGTTGATCGAATACGCCTTGTTAATCCGGATATAGAAATTCGTCCATTCTTCCTGGCCCAGGTTTTCGACCGCAATGATTCCTCGATCGACTTTGGGTCGTTCCTCAAAATCCAGTTTGTAGAATTCCGCGGGAGGAACGTTTTCCAATCGTACCTCCGCCTGCAGATTTCCCTCCTGAACTTGAGGCAAGTACCAGAACAATCCCAGAATCACAGTCGCTGGCAC
>CAZOXC010000038.1:0-11435 GCA_964583205.1 uncultured Pirellulaceae bacterium
GATCCAGGCATCCCAGCAAATTCAACAGGGTACTTTTGCCGGAGCCGGAGGGGCCCATGATGGCAACGTAATCACCTTGTGGAATATCAAACGAGACGCCTCGCAGAGCTTTGACCGTTTCACTTTTCAACACATAGTGCTTGGTAAGTTCGCGAATTTGCGCGGCCAGTTTCATTTCTGCGCGCCCCCGCCTCCGAAGCCACCACTCTGACGCATGCGTTCAATGGCTTTCTTCAACCCTACTTCAACTTCTTCCCTGGAAAGCTTGTCGTCGCCATCGGTGTCGTAATCTTTCATCCGCTCGCCCCATTGGCCAGCTGCCGACAATTCATCCCAATCGATAAAGCCATCGGTATTAGTGTCCATGCGTTCCATGGTCCCGTTAACCATGTCCTCGCTACTGCCACCGAAACCGCCGCCTCCACCAGATCGACCTCCACCTTGGCCTCGGCCTTCGCCGCGCCCTTCACCACGTTTGCCGTCGCCGCGACCTTCGCCGCGACCTTCACCACGACCTTCACCGCGTCGGCCTTTGCCTCGATCGGCAATCATGGAATCGGAGCCAGCTGCTTCATTCTGTGAGGTTTCAGCTTTGATTGCTTCCGCACCTTCGGGAAGTTCGATACGTGATTCCAATTCCAGTTCCGGCAAGTCCATCAAGTCCCGATAGGCACCGGGATTCATTACCAGCTCATCATCTGGAGACACGCCTGTTTTAACCCAGGCGACTTGAGTGTTGTCACCGCCAAGTTCGACTTCGACAGTTTCGTAACCGTTTTCGGATTGTCGCAGAACATAGTTTTTGGTTCCGGCAGAATAGATACATTGAATCGGTGCCGTAATCACATCTTCTTCGTACTGCGTCTGGATCACTACCGAGGCGTTCATGCCGGGAATCAGGTTATCTGGCGGATCGATGATTCGTACGAATGCCGCATATTCGCGAATCGAGCTACTCATCCAGCCACCGGACTCGGCGTACTGGTTGACCCGTGTCACTACACCTTTGAGTGTGGTGTTATTCAGCGCATCGACTTTGATCGTGCAAGGCATTCCGGATCTGATCAGAGTGATACTCTGTTCGTTAATCAGGGCTTTGACTTCCATTTTCGCGCGATTGGGAAGTTTAATCAGCACCTGGCGTTCACGGACTTGAGCGCCGGGTTCCAGAACCCATTCCGATCCACCGCGTCGATCGAATTCTTTTTGGTAAACAACTTCGCCCTCAACTCCATCCGGAACGAAAACTTTGCAGTTGTCGATTTGTTGTTGAATTTCTTCCAGCTTTTCTTTTTCGATTCGCTCGGATTCGTTTTCGTTGGAGAGTTTGATCTCAGCCGCTTTGATGTCACCTCGCAGAATCGTTTCGTCTTTCTTCTTGGTGATTTCTTCAAGGACTTTCAGTTTTTGATTTGCCAGTTCATAGGCGTTGTTCGCTCGTTCAACTGCAATTTCGAAAGCTCGTAGCTGGGTTGCTGCCAGGAATCCGCGAGCGTGCAATCGCTGGTTGTATTCCAGGTTCGCTTTGGCTTGATCGCGTTCCTGCACGGCGTCAAAAATTTCATTTTTGATTTGCCGCTGGTTTTCCTTGAAAATTCCCTCGGTGTATTCTTCAAGTGAGGCTTGAGCCGCTTCGAGAGTGGCTTCTGCCTGAACAACGGCTGTGCGAGCGTTGGTGACGGAAATCCGCTGCTGCTCCATTTCTTTTTCAAACGAAGTGGCATCGAGTTCAACCAGGAAGTCGCCACCCTCGACCATCGAGCCCTCTTTGACGACATCGATCACTTCTACAGCGCCGTTGCGAGATTCAACTTCACAGCGGATCTCAACATTTTCGGAACTTTGGATTTCACCTTGATCAAGCACTTGTGAAACGAAGTTGCTCTTGGTTGCCTTGGACAACATCGGCTGGATCGTATCCTCATCATTTCCTTTGATGAACAAGTTGTAACCCAGGACACCCAGCATCACCGTCAGAACCAAGATGACGATTCCGACGACTACATAGGAGCCTGAACGATTTAGAGTTGAAGATTTGAATCTGGCCATTTGCGTTGCCTGTTCGAGTTTGGAGCCTCGTGAAAATATGAGGCTTAAATGATATTTACTGGCTCGTGAGAGTAGGAGGATACCCTCGCATATTCGAACCGAAGGGCTGGTTGGATGTTGCCTCCACCCGATATATCCAGTCTTTTATTTCGGCCCATTCTAAGTCAATTCCCAACTTCCAGCACCGTGAAATGACACTTGGCACGTAACCAGTGTGCAAAAAGGGACGTTTTGCCGGTTACAAGGGCCTTTTGATGCTCAAAGCGCTGTCAAACAGAATCCCTGATTTTAATCGGGGGTTGCCTGAAAGAATCTCTGGAAAGCGACAGCTTCGGCGAGACTCGCGCAGCGGAAGCGAGGATACCAGTTAAACCACTCCGGCAGGCCAAGGTTTCGAATGGCCTGCCGGTTTGGGCGTTTTCTGCGGCGAATCGCTGAAAATTCAGCCCTGTTGGCAGTTAACGCCGCCGCGTATTGAGTGCCGGAACGACCAAAGCCGAGCGACCTGATCTGGGCTGATTTGACGTTTGATCGTCGAATTGCAGTATTTCATCCTCGGATCGAGGATCCAGCAGGCCGCCTTCGCTGGGATCTTCCGGAGTGCCGGTCGGCAATTCTTCCTCGGTTTCAAATTCTTCGGAATCGAATTCATCTGAGTAGTCCGGGTCACTTTGATCGTTTCCGATTTGATAGGGTTCAATTTCGCTGGAAGCAGGTCCGCAGGCCACGCCCAGCGTTTCCTCGGCACGATCGGCTATCGAATTATCAATTTCACCGGGATCCAACCAGAACCCATCAGGCGTCACCTGCATCGTTCCCAGATCGAAATCCAGGCCTCGCCTTTGCGCTTCGTAATTCACCCAGGTGTTCAACAAACTGATCTGAGTCTGTTGCAGACTATTCAAAGCGATTGTCAAGTCACGGGCGGTTTCGCCACCCAGTCCACCGGCGTTGGTGGAGAGAGCCGAAGGAGGTTGCACGGGCTCTTCCAGTCGCAGCCGAGCCAGTTCAACTTCCTGTACTGCGACTCGAACACTTCGCCTGTCCAGCTCAAACAGGATCTTGTTGAGTTCGATGGAACGAATCGTCTGCCGCAGGTTTTGTTTGACCGTGTCTTTGAACTGGTAGTAATTCCGACGAGCTTGCTGATAATTGATCAACGCCTGGCGGTACGAGTTGCGTTCGGCAATTCGGTTAATCGGTGCGTCAAAACTGAGTCCAACGCTGAGACTTCCGTTGGCGTCTCTCAAACGGAAAGGGTTGTCTCCGATGTTGCCGATGTCGCCCTCGAACACGATATCCAGTTCGCTTTCCAGTTGATCAGCGACAAACTCGATGTTCCGCCATTCGTCCACCAGTGCTGCTCGAGCATTCATCCAGTCGCGGCGGAAGCGGCGGGCGATGTCAATCGCTGTTTCCCATTCGATGTCGACGGCAGGCAACTGAATCGAATCTGTCCGGGCGGTTGCCTGGACCAGTGAAATTTCCAGGATGTAGTTGGAGAGCGAGGTCATCAGTTCGGGCGCGACTCGCAAAACATTTTCTACCACTTCGTTGTAGAGAGCCTCGGCATCCAGTTCGGAACCATCTTCAATCAGTTGCTCGGTGCGACCAATGGTCTGGTCAACCTGTTCCTGCAGGCGGTCCAGTTTTTCCAGCGATGATTCCAGTTGAGGGATCAACTGCTCAGAAGAAGCGATATCCTTGAAATTCAGAATGTCCCGGTCGATATCATAATCATCGGGGTTCTCCTGGACCAGTTCGGACAGTGCGCGAAGACTTTCCACTCGTCTGGGTCTGGCCTCATCCAGGACATCGAAGTCTTTTTCGACGTCGGGAACGACTGTTTCCAGTACAGATTCTCGAATGGTTTTGATTTTTTCCAGAGAAGGGATCAGCTTTTCCAGTGCCATCGGAATCTCATCCGACCAGTTGACGCCGTGTTGGTCGCCATCCAGGTTCAGGTCGACGTCGAATTGATTTTCCTGCAAAAAGGAGTTCAATTCGGTCAAGGCATTACTGGCCTCATCACGCAAAGCAGTAATCGAGTTCCGCAAGGCATTGACTTCCGGGCTGATCAAATTGAATTGATCCAGGAACGGGTCATCGATGACAACCGGGATTTCCGGTGGAATTCCCAAATCGATCTTGAAAGCATCCAGTGAGTTTTTCAGGTTGTTTTTCGAAAGCGCCAGACTTCGCTGCGCCTGGTACAGGTTACTTTGCACCTGGGTAACCTGCAGCAAGTCAATCCGCTGCTCGTCAAAGAACGCTCGGAATTGTTCCAGAATATCTTCCTGGTCTTTCACATTTCGTTCTTGAATATTGATGTCCTGGATATCCCGTAGAATTCCCAGGAATCCACCAGCCCCGCCTGTGGCGAAAACGGATGTGGGCGCGCGCCCGGTGGTGATGCTGAGGAAGAAGCCGCGATGGAATCGGTCCAGAGCGCGAACATCGGACAGCAACGTCCGTTCGGATTGTGTCAGTGCCTCCATGATGCGTTCTCGTCCAGCGCCGCGAAGCAGTGGCTGGATCAAGGTAAAGTCGATCAGGGTGGAAGCGGATTGATTGTTGGGGCCGGCGAAGTTCCACATGATCGAGTTGGCAACGGCAACCGCCAGGTTGGTACCGGTGACTCCAAGTCTTTGCAGTGTGGCGTTGTTGTTGCCCAGCGTCAAAGTATTGCCGCCTCCCTGCGCTGATCCATTGGATGTAAAGTCGCCGTTCAGGTTGGCAAACAACTGAGTGTCAAATCCAAAGCGCTCCAGTGAAACATTCAGGGCTGAGAGGTAAAGATCTTCTTTTTCCTCCTGGTATTCCGATGAATGCAGAATTGCCAGCTCGACAGACTTCTGCAGGTCCAGAACCAGTTCGCCTTTTTCGTTGAGTGGCAGATAGAAAGCCCATTCAGGATTTTCTACGTATTGCGTATCGCCGTTGGCGTGCCAATGAGGAAAGTTACGTTTGCAATCCGTGAACTCCATTAGCTTGTGCGAAGCCGGATCGTCTGGTGGAAGTGGTGGATGATCGGCCGAAAATGGATCGAACATACGCGACCGCGCATCGATTTCGATGCTGGGGTCCAGTTGTCCCCAGCGAGGATCATTGGATTTTTGTTGAATTATCGCGATGGCTTCTGCATCGGCTTGGCGACGGTAGTAGCCTCGATGGCATCCCAGCGCGAGCAAGGACAGAACTGCCAGCGCGAAGATGGCAGCCGAAAACTGGCTTTTCACTTGTGATCCTCCTGTAAAGCCGCTCCAAGCACGAAAATTGATTGCCAATCGGGACTTGGCATGATTTCGCTGGGTCGCTTGGTGACGCTCGTACCGATGATCCGGTTTGTGACCGAAACGCCAATTAAAACGGCTTCCTAGACTTTGCAAATTGTCGGACTTTTACCGAGTTTGACTTGAGGATTTCGGGCCATGATGTCCGAGCATTCAGAGGAATCTGAAAAAAGTGTTTGTAGCCAATGATTTACGTCGATTTTGACGAACTAGAAAACTTGACGACCTAATCTCCCCATATTACTATCCAAAGTTGGGGTAATCGTTCTTTTCCGCACGCTTTGCGCAGATTCTACAAGGTAAACTGTAGGATTAACGGACTCCGGTTTTAGAAACACCGTCAGGCTCGACCACATGATTTTCTACATACTCTGCTTCGTACTTGTTCTGTTCTTTGGCATCTTGATGTTCATGTGTCGAAAGACGCTGAGCTGGCCAAATCTGGTAATCATGCTGCTGACATTTATGGCCAGCTTGTTTGCTCTTCAATCTGCTGTCATGGCTTTCAAGCACCGCACCGCTTGGTTGGATCGAGTAGAAAAAAACGAGGAAGTGGTTGCCATTCAATCGAAGGAAGTTCGAGAACTCAAATACGGCCCCGACAATTCATTGGAGTTTCCATTGGATTCTCTAAATGGGATTTCCAATTCTCTGACCATAGCTCGCCAGGGCACGGGTCGAACATGGACCGGGGGATTGGTTGAAAATCAGGACGGTAACGCAGCAGTGAGTTTCAGTTCTTCAGATGGAACTGGAGCTTCCCAATTGGATCAGGATATGACCGTCTATGCGTTTGGTGAAACTTCTGCGCAGGTTGATGAAAATTCCGCACCTTTTGCAGTAGCAACTTTGTTTGTGGGCATATTTCAAGTCACGGGCATCGCGGGAGACTCGGCGACTTTGCGTCCGGTATTCGTTACGACGGAAGGCGAGGTCGAATTGGCTACGCCCCAGTCAAGCTGGACGCTTTACGAAAAAATGCCATTGGATCAGCGAGATGCTTTTAAGCGGCACGCCGGTATCGACCCGGATTCGCTTGATCTGGATGAATACCGAAATCTGCTGATGACGCAGTACTTGCCGGCCGAACGGTTTGGAATGGATGCAGAGAGTGCAGCCTACGAGAAACTGATCGATGTGTTCGCTTTTGATGGAATGCAGATGAGCGAGATCAACACCTGGATCAGCCGTCAGCCGAATCGCAAGACAGAGTTTGATCCTCGGCAGGAAGACTTGTGGGTGAACATCAGATTTAGCAAAGCTTCTCAGCCCTTTCAGGTCGACGGTTCAGGCAATCTGAATGACGGTGCGATCGACACGCTTGGTCGAGCGATCGATCAGTCCTTGAAAGCCGGCGAAGACGTTCGGTTTGGCGTAACTGAAGAAGAGATTGTGTTACTGCCCAAGGTTCCAGCGGTACTGGGTTATGACCGATCCGACGGGACTCGAGAACCATCATTGGTTGAGTTGCAGGATTGCGAGCGAGTGGGTGGAGATAACGCCGACATTTACTACCGTCCGCTGCGAAATTACCCGCATTTACTTGTTCAAACAACGCAAAAGATTGCCGACTTCGAATTGGAGAAGCAAAAGATCACGGAAGTTTCTGCGGTCACAGAGTTGGCTTCAACCAATGCAAACAATCAAATCCGGACTCGCACCACTCTGACTCAGAATTTACAAACCGATCAAGAGGGATACACTCGCGATCTGGACGAAGTGTCTCGCTTGCGAGCCATTGAGGAAGCGAATGTGGAAACACTTCGCGGTCAGATTCGAACCTCCCGTCTGCAGATTCTGGAATTGTACAAGTCGTTGAGTGAACGTCCCAGCAACGCCAGTACAGAGCCAACGCAACATTCCGGGCGTTTTGTAGATCGCGACAATTAAGACTTCAGACAAAATTCAGCCTACGCTACCCGGCTTAATGCCGGGTTTTTTTGTGTCTGGACGCCAGTTTTAAAACGCCAACCGGTTTTCGTTTTGCACATTGACCTGCCAACCGGCTGTGAAACTTTCTAAAATCGGAATGCGAATCAACTTTAATTCACTATCAGGCCGAGACCCCTAAATGCCTATCGACGATCGCGAATATTACCGAGACGAATCATCCATCTACGATTCATACCGTGGTGGTGGCGGAGGAGGCATGTCCGGCAATCCCTATAGCGGGGGAACTCAGTCAGTAATTTTCAAGCTGATCATTGTCAATGTGATCATCTTTGGCATCGATGCGTTTTCCGGTCCCGCGCCGATTCCGGGTGAGTTGGAAGACAAGGGCAATTGGCTTTCCTACACGATGTCTTTAAAGGCATTTGCGGCTGCTGACGCCGAAGCAGTAGAAGCGGCCAGCGTTCCGATCTGGCAGCAATTCCCGTTGAACTTGTGGCAAATTGCTACTCATGGTTTCGCTCACGCGTCGATCACCACGAAGAGCTCGATCTTTCACGTCGGCTTCAACATGATGGTGTTGTTCATGCTTGGGTTGTCCGTGGAAAGGAAATACGGTGGCGAAGAGTTTCTGAAATTCTACCTGGCTGCACTGTTGTTCAGCGGTGTGTTGTCGTTGGCGTATAACATGCTGCTGGGTCACACGGCCACGCTGGTTGGCGCATCAGGTGCGGTTACCGCGGTGGTGATTCTGTTTGTGCTCAATTTCCCTCGACAAAAACTGCTGTTGTTCGGTGTGATTCCAATGCCGGCATGGGTCCTGGGTTTGGTGATTGTGGGAATGGATATGTTGAACGCATTCAACCCGGGAAGTCGTATCGGCTGGTATGCGCATCTGGCGGGAGCCCTGTTCGCTGTGATCTACTTTCGCACCAAAATGAACTTTAACTGGCTCAAACTTGGTTGGCTCAAGGACAAGTTTTCCGGGAAACCGAAATTGCGAGTCCACACCGAGAGCCGTCGAGATGTCGATTTAAAGATGCAGGCAGACGAGATTCTCGAAAAGGTTCATCGTGAAGGTCAGGCAAGCCTGTCGCGAAAAGAACAAAAAACCCTCGAAAAATACAGCCGTCAAGTGCGGCAAAACCGGGAATGATTTGTTCCTGTCCAGCCCGCGCTGGCTACGACCTGGACTCCTGACGAACTAGAATGGACGTCATGAGTATGAACCGATTTCATTCTGTCGTATTTGTGTCGTTGGCATTGGCGCTTGGATTTTTATCTGCCCCGGCTATTGCCCCGGCTATTGCCCCGGCTATTGCCCCGGCGTCAATTGTTTCCACACCATCGCCAATCGTCAGGTTGCCGCAGCAGGATTCTCAGGAACGCCAGGAGGGTCCCAATCTGATCGAGAATTTCTCGCTGGAGGAAATTGAAGGCGAGAATCCCCAGGGTTGGGTGCGGCGAACATGGAGTGGCGAACCGAACTTTGAGCTCGAGCCCGCTTTTGGTCGTGAGGGCGACCGCTGCGTCAAAATTTCTTCCACCGAGGGCGCCGATGCAAGCTGGAGTTTCCAAGTTGAGCTCAAGCGAAATACGGACTACCGACTTTCTGCCTGGGTGAAAACTGACGAGATCGCCGGTGGAGGGCAGGGCGTTCAACTGAATTTGCATGAACTTCAATTCGAAGGCAAAACGGACTCGATCAAAGGCACCAACGACTGGACGCAACTGGTCAGTGAATTCAACTCTGGATCCAGAGATACCCTGCTGGTCAACCTGTTGTTTGGTGGCTGGGGTCGTTCCACCGGCACCGCCTGGTTCGACGAAGTGAAACTGGTCGAACTGATCGAGCCAGCAGTTGAAATGAGTGAAACCGAAGGGCGCGAATTTTTTCGGACGAAGGTTGAGCCGATTCTCAAGCAACGTTGTTTCGACTGTCACGGAGGCGGCGATGAAATTGAAGCCGGGTTCGTCCTGACTAACCGCGCAGACTTGATCAAGGGCGGCGAGTCCGGTGAAGCCATTGACCTGGAGTCGCGCACCGACAGCTTGTTTCTGGAAGCCATCAACTACGAAAGTTACCAGATGCCGCCAGACGGCAGGATGTCGCCGGAAGAGATTGAGATCCTGACGACCTGGGTCAAAGCCGGTGCGCCCTGGGACGGCGAGGGTTTCAAGCCGGAGTTGGTGGAACATGAATCAACGGTTCCTCAGGTGAATGCCGAGACCAGGCAATTCTGGTCCTTCCAGCCGGTTGTACGCCCGGAAGTGCCGCCCGTCGAAGCGGGTTGGGCGACGAATGAAATCGACCAGTTCATCCAGGCCGGGTTGGCGAAAAAAGGGTTTCAACCCAACGGCCTGGCGACCAAACAGGTTCTTGTCCGCCGAGCTTACTACGACCTGATCGGGTTGCCGCCAACGCCTCAGCAAGTCAAAGCCTTTGTTGCGGATGAGTCGCCGCAAGCCTATGAAAATTTGCTCGATCAACTATTGGACTCGAAACACTACGGTGAAAAATGGGGGCGGCATTGGCTGGACCTGGTGCGTTACGCCGAATCGAACAGTTACGAACGGGATGGGACCAAGCCCTTTGTCTGGCGCTATCGTGACTATGTCATTCGAGCCTTCAACAACGACAAACCCTACGATGAATTCGTCCGGGAACAATTGGCGGGCGATGAATATGACGAGCTGACACCGGAGCGAATCATCGCCACGGGTTACTATCGACTTGGTCGCTGGGATGATGAACCGGCCGACCCGAAACTGGCCTGGTACGATGATCTGGATGATGTTCTGGCCACCACCAGTAAAACCATGTTGGGTCTGACGGTGGATTGTGCTCGCTGCCATGATCACAAAATTGACCCGATTCCACAGGAAGATTATTACCGCTTTCTGGCTTTCTTCCGCAACGTCCGTCGTTACGGAATTCGCTCGCACGACACCGTGCTGGACGCGTCGACTCGAACGATCGCTCCAAAATCTGAACAAGATGCGCATTCTCAGGCTGTTCAAGAGTACAACGCGGCCGTCGAACTCAATCGCGATTCGCTAAAAGAGATCGAAGAGCTGGTCAAGCCGGACTTCATCGATGTCGAGCATGAGGAATTCAAGCACGAAATGAATCGAGTGCCGCTGGTCCAAAAACGAGTGGCCAGCGAAGTGATCTCGCAAGCGCAAGCTGACCGGTATGCCGAGCTGTTCGAAGAAATGAAACGTTTGCGTAACGAACGGCCACCGGAGTTGCAGATGGCTCTGTGTGTCAAGGAATTTCCGGGCGCGGCCAAAACAACGAACTTGCTGATCCGCGGCAACCCGCATGTGGAAGGCGCTGAAGTGTCGCCGGGATTCCCCAGTGTGCTTTCGCCCCCGGAACCTGAAGTCACCCAACCGGCCGAGCAGCTCTCGACGGGGCGACGCATGGCGCTGGCCGACTGGATCGTCAGTCCTGAAAATCCGTTGACGGCTCGAGTCATGGTGAATCGAATCTGGCAACATCATTTCGGTCGCGGGCTGGTGCGATCTACCAGCGATTTCGGATTCCAGGGTCGCCCGCCCACGCATCCAGAATTGCTTGACTGGCTGGCGGACGAATTTGTCGATGGTGGATGGCGAATGAAGCGAATGCACAAATTGATGATGTTGAGTTCGACTTATCGGATGTCATCGGCCTCCAACCAGGAAATTCTGGCGAAGGATCCTTTGAACGATAATTTTTGGCGCTTCAACATGCGACGCTTGACGGCCGAGGAAGTCAGGGACTCGATTCTGTCGGTGAACGGTTCGATCAACCTGGACAAAATGTTTGGCCCCAGCATTTATCCGAAGATTCCTCGGGAAGTTCTGCAGGGCCAATCGCGGCCCGGTGAAAACTGGGGCAACTCCAGTCCGCAAGACATCAATCGCCGCAGTGTTTACATCCACATCAAGCGTTCGCTGCCCGTGCCGTTGTTGGCCAGTTTCGATGCGGCTGACCCCGACTCGACTTGTCCAGTTCGCTTCAACACGGTCCAGCCGACTCAGGCTCTGGCGATGATTAACAGCGAGTTTCTCAATTCGCAGGCGATGAAATTTGCCGAGTTCCTGCAGCAACAGAATGATGACTTGAATGAACAAATCAGATCCGCGCTGGCTCGCACTACTCAGCGCGAACCCACGGACAAGGAAATCGAAATGGGACTGACGTTTGTCAATCAG
>CAZOXC010000039.1:0-11197 GCA_964583205.1 uncultured Pirellulaceae bacterium
CTTGTTCTCTTTCAAACCCATTGGAATCATCAAGGTTCCATAACTGAATTCGCGAGCCTCGTCTCCGATAGCGACAGTGAACGGTCGGCTGGCGACTTTGGCCACCATCTCTTTGCTGAGGATTCGATAAAGCCAGCGTGTTGCCAGATCGTCTTCCCATTCGATCAGGTAAGCGACGGCTTTTTTGTCCGCTGGCAATTCCAGCCGGTCAACCTGTCCCAATTTGGCTCGGACCAGATCATCGGCGGGAATTTCGCGCTGGATTTCATTGTGATTCAGGCCGTAAGCCAGTGGGATCGTCCAGGCGGAAACGTCGTAGAAAATGTTTTCCTGAAACTCAGTACGTTCCTCGATCAACGATCTGAGAAACATGTACTCCGGCTGCTCGGTTGGCACTACCAACGTGAACCGTTTATCGAAGTCACTTCCATCGTATGTCGAGTTCTCTTTCAGTCGGAAGCATTCAATATCATGTTGCAAAAGCAAATCGGCGAATGCCTGAATCCGGCTGGCGTTGCCGGGCGCCGAGAAAATGTGCATGCGAGCTTCTTCACCCCGAGCCGCCTCGATCGCATCGTTGTAAAATTCGATCTTGTATTCCAAAAGCTGGCTGCGCATCGTTGCCGCAGCCTCCAAACTGGATCGCGAGGCGGAAAACTGGTTGCGAATCGTTTGCGGAAAGCTCAGCAATCCGTTGGTGCTTTCCTGCAAGTGCCCTCGTGAACTGGCCTGTTCGAACAGGATGCCAACGCAACCGTGTAGATCCGGATAGGTCGAGCCTTTGCCCATATAAAAGTCATCAAAGACTTCCTGCGTGAAATACATTTCCTTGCGGCCATCAAAAGCTCGCGCGTGAAACTTGGCAATTTCAGCCGTCAGATCCACATTCTTTTTAGGTGTCAGCGGATTCGTGCGTTGAGGAATACCGGGCTGGAAAAAGTAAGTCGAGTTCGTACCCATCTCGTGAAAATCCAGCACCACATTCGGCTTCCACTGGTGATACCAGGTCATCCGACTTTGACTTTCAGGATGAACAAGCGGCAACCAGTCACGATTCAAATCGAACCAGTAGTAGTTAACGCGTCCAGTTGGCCAGCCTTGGTTGTGTTCAGCGTGGGCCGGATCCGAGTTCAGCACGCGACCTCGAAACGTATTGGCCCAGCGAGCGAACCGGTCAAAGCCGTCTGGATTCAAAGTCGGATCCAGCAGCACCACGACAGAATCCAAAATGTTTTCGACTTGCTCACCCTCGGCAGCCGCCAGATAAAACGCGACCAGCGGCGCGCAGTTCCCGGCACTGGGTTCATCGCCATGCACGCTATAGCCCATGTTCATAACGGCAGGTAACTTCTCAAGCTCGACAAAGGAAGAATCCTGTGGTTTCGCCAGAGAGAAATGATCGGATTGGATTTCGTCAATTCGAGAATGATTTGCGGGCGAAGTGATTGTGGCCAGCAATAGCGGTCGCCGCCCATGCGTTCGACCGTACTCTTCCAGTGTGATCCTGTCGGACTGTTCGGCCAGCACTTTCAAGTAACTGACGATCTGGTCATGACGCAAATGACGCTCGCCAATATCGAATCCGAAATGTTCACGAGGAGTCGTGATCTTGTCATTTACGGGAACGTCGGCGGGCCAGAATACAGTCGGCTTTTGTCGTCGATTGGCTCGTCGAGCTGAAGGCCGAGCATCGGCTTGTCTGGAATCTGAATCTTCGGCCTGTCCGGTTTTCCAGTCGTTGTTCTCATCCTGGGCCGTCAGTCGCGAATCGCTCTGACTAAATGTCGCAAACAGGAATGCTAAAAACAAAGTTGCCGGAATATGAGAAGTGATTTTTTGAATTGCCATGGGCCCGTTATAAATCCCTGTCGTAAATCAAGATGAAGTTCGGAATTGAGTTGCCTGCTCCAGTATACCTTCCGAATCGGCCCAGCGTGATTCGGTGTCGCGGCTGGCCGGGATTATGTTAGATTCCGCCCAATGGGCGGACCCTCGGGCTTGCTCGATGTCCAATGAATCTGGCTGCATCCTTCCCCTTTGGGTCAATTGCAATGCAGATTAAAATGCCTCGGCACGAAGCCTTTTAAATTTTTCGAATCAGGATTATGGCCAAAAACGCAATCAGTCCAACTCGTGAGGAAAATTACCCTGAGTGGTATCAAGCGGTCGTTAAAGCAGCCGACCTGGCTGAAAACTCGGATGTCCGAGGCTGCATGGTGATCAAGCCATGGGGATATGGAATCTGGGAGAACATGCAACGGGCGCTGGATGACAAGTTTAAAGCAACGGGTCACGACAACGCCTACTTCCCGCTGTTCATTCCCAAGAGCTTCCTGGAAAAGGAAGCCGAACACGTTGAGGGCTTCGCAAAAGAATGTGCGATCGTAACTCACCATCGGCTTGAGCCAGGTCCTGATGGTGGATTGGTTCCTGCCGGTCCGCTGGAAGAACCATTGATTGTTCGTCCGACCAGCGAGACCATTATTGGCGCGGCGTTCGCGCGGTGGATTCAATCCCATCGAGACTTGCCGATCTTGATCAACCAGTGGTGCAATGTTGTGCGCTGGGAAATGCGAACTCGGATGTTCCTGCGAACGGCCGAGTTTCTATGGCAGGAGGGCCATACGGCTCACGCGACATCGGAAGAAGCCTGGGAGGAAACTCGGCAAATGCTGGACGTGTATGCCGACTTCGCGGAAAACCATATGGCGATGCCGGTGATTAAGGGCGAGAAGACTGCTGGCGAAAGATTTCCTGGAGCCGTGTCGACGTTGACGATTGAAGCCATGATGCAGGATCGCAAGGCTCTGCAATCGGGAACGTCTCATTTTCTGGGCCAGAATTTTGCTAAGGCCCAGGAAATCAAATTCCAGAATTCGAATGAAGAGATCCAGTTCGCCTGGACAACTTCCTGGGGTCTGTCGACTCGAATGGTCGGCGCCTTGATTATGTCGCACAGTGATGACGATGGTCTGGTGCTTCCTCCCAGGCTGGCAACCAAGCACATTGTGATCCTGCCGATCTTCAAATCCGATGAAGAAAAGGCGCAAGTCATGGAGTATTGCAAGTCATTGCAGAAAGAACTTGGCGACTTGACCTACCACGGCATGCCTTTGCGAGCCTTTATCGACGCTCGGGACATTCGTGGCGGAGAGAAAAAGTGGTTCCATGTAAAACGAGGCGTTCCGATTCGACTGGAAGTTGGGCCGCGAGATATCGCTGACAACAAAGTCTTTGTGGGGTGCCGGCTGGGCGGCAAGCCGGAAGGTATGGGACGCAGCGAGTTTGTTGGCAAGGTTCACCAGTTGCTGGATCAAATGCAAACGACGTTGTATGACAACGCGCTCAAACTGCGCGAAGACCACTCTCGAAAAATTGATTCACTTGACGAATTCATCGCTTACTTTACTCCGAAGAGTAAGGACAAGCCGGAGATCCACGGTGGTTTCGCCGATTGCGCGTTCGTGGATTGTCCAGAAGTCGATCAAATCTGCAAAGAGCACAAGGTGACGATCCGTTGCATCCCGCTGGAACAGGAGAAACAGCCGGGAACCTGCATCTTTACCGGCCAACCGACGGAGACTCGAGCAATTTTTGCCAAGGCCTACTAGATCGCATCGAACACAATTGAGCGGTAGAACGGTAGATCGATTTTTGAAAATGGGTGCGCACCCTGCGCTGTTCGATTATGATTAAACCAGCAGCAATTTGCTGCACGCCCAGCTCAAGTTCAAGCAGTCAGGGGAATTGCTCAGATGTTGATTCCTTACAACACTGATGCACCACTTTATCATTGGCCTTACGCAACGATCGGCTTGATCGCTACGAACGTCCTGTGTTTTATCGGTGTGTCGATCGTCTGCGGTCGGCCCGTGTTTATCGACCTGGCTGAGGTCGACATGTTTTGCCTGCAGTATGGAGTGATCAATCCGCTCCAATGGGTGACATCGATTTTTATCCATACCGGGCCGCTGCACTTGTTGTGCAATATTTTATTTCTGTTTCCCTTTGGTCTGATTGTGGAAGGGAAAATTGGCTGGTGGCGATTCCTGTTGGTCTATCTGTTCATTGGAATTCTGCAATCTGCAGTTGAACAGCTTTTAATGTTATACCTGGGGCTCCAGGGTGGTTCGGTGGGGGCCTCTTCAGCTATCGCCGGCATCATGGCGATTGCGGTAGTGTGGGCGCCCAAAAACCATATCTTGTGCTGGTTCGTGATGCGATATGTGGGTGCCCTGCAATGGGAAGTACCAGTGTTCATTTTCGGCGGCGGTTACATTTTGTTTGATTTAGCGATATGCGGAATTGGTCTGGCAGTGAACGGTGACATTGGGAGTTCGTTCCTGCATTTAATGGGCGTCGTGGTTGGGCTGGGCATCGGGTCGCTGTTGTTGGTTACCAAACGAGTCGACTGCGAGGGCTACGATGTCATGTCGTTGATGACGGGGAAAGAAGGAATTGGAAGTCCGACTCGCGCTCAAACCAAAGAACTAGAAAAACGGCATGCGGAAGAACGAGCGCAGCGCGAATTCGAGCTAAGAGACGCCAAAGAGAAAATCGCGATGTACCTTGCAAGCGATCAGATCAGTATGGCGGTGGCTCGATTTGATGCGCTCAAAAAAACTTACCCTCAAGTGAACTGGTCCAGAGAAAACCTGGCCAAGGTGATCAAGGGATTTGAAACAAATGGAAATCACGAGCAATGCCGACATTTCATGCAGCAGTACATTTCCATGTTTCCTCACGATCCACTGGGCACCAAACTAAAGGCCAAACTGGCGCAGTTTTACATCGTCAACAACGGCCGGCCTCGCAAAGGTCTGAGCATGCTGGCTGGTATCGACCAAAGTCGGTTCGATCAGAAACAAATTGAACTTTTGAAGAAACTGATTATCAATGCCAAGCGACAAATTGCTGACGGCATCATTGAAATGGAAGATTGATCTGGAACAAAAGATTGCGACAAGTGGATCGCATCCATTCAATTCGGGGCAAATTGCAGACCCCACAACTTTTCGAGTTCGCAAGGCTCTTCTTGATCGATGATTCGAGGATCAATCTGAAAATCCAATCGGTCTCCTGATTTGATCAAGCGAGAATTGTCAGCCAGATCATGCACAATTTGCACAACAAAAAACTTTTTACCTTTGTGCTCGCCATCGGTCAGGATTTCCAGTTCCGCCAGTTGAACTTTCTTACGCTTGTTGATCGTCACCTTGCCGGACTTGTTTTCCACATCTTCTTCGAGCGATTTGACTCGGGCGCTCAAGTTGACTGGTGGAGGAACTTCTTTGCTGCAGCCAGCAAACAAACACGCTGCACACAACAGGCTGATCATTGACAGGCAGCGGAATTGCCGGTTAGGCCACTGAGACATTCTTTCTTTCATGCTATTCGATTCCTTGTTTAGTCAGTCTATGATACAGGAAATCTGACACGGTTTGTTTCCAGTTGGATCACGTTTCTTTGCACCGCTAACCAATGGGGCCCTCGAATGTCGACCCTTCTGCGCATCGCGATTCCGTTTCTTTGTTCGTTGAGTTTTACGTTATCTTGGCAAATTGTTTTTGCTCAGCAAGCGAATTCTCAGTCGAGTGAAGGGCAACGTTACTGGAAAGGCAATCTGCATACCCATTCTTTGTGGAGCGATGGCACGGATTTCCCGGAAATGATTACCAAGTGGTATCGCGATCGCGACTACCATTTTCTCTCCCTGACTGATCACAATATTTTGAGCCGGGGTGAAAAATGGATGAATATCGAGGAAGTAATTCGGCGAGGCGAACGAGCTTGTCTGGAAAACTACCAGGAGAATATGGGAGCGGGCTGGGTCGAGTTCCGGATCAGCTATCCCCAACCAGAGAAAGATTCCGAAAACGATGAGCCGGATGATGAAGGCCAGAAAACAACCGGTGCCGAATCCGTTGAGTCAGCGCCTTTGATCGAGGTGCGGCTGAAGACACTTGAAGAGGTCCGCAGTCAGTTCGAAGAACCGGGTAAGTTCATCCTGGTCGAGGGCGAGGAAATCACGGACTCGGTCAATCGCCTGCCGGTTCATATGAATGCAATTAACCTGGACGAAATCCTGCGGCCGATGGGTGGCGATACTGTTCGCGAAGCAATTCAGAATAACTTGAGGCAAGCCGCAGAGTTGTCTCGCAAAAATAATCGTCCGATCATGGTCCATCTAAATCATCCGAATTTTGGCTGGGGTGTGAGTGCCGAAGATCTGGCGGCTGTTACGGCTGAGAAGTTTTTCGAGATCTATAATGGTCACCCTGGTGTGCGACAGCTTGGCGATGAATCCCATCCGCCGCTGGAAAAAATGTGGGACATCATTAATACCTTGCGAATCACCAGGCTGGATGCCGCGCCGATTTTTGGTTTGGGTACCGATGACTCGCACGAATACCATGGCAGGCCCGGTAGTCAGCCAGGGCGTGCCTGGGTGATGGTCAAAGCAGACGAATTGACGCCGGATAAGCTGATTGATTCGATGAATCGAGGAGAGTTTTATTCTTCCAGCGGCGTTGAACTTGAAGCGGTCGAATTTGATTCACAAACCGGCGAACTCTCCATTAAAATCGCGGCGGAAGAAGGTGTGACCTACGAAACGCAGTTTATCGGAACGCCATTGGATACAAAATTGTTGCAGCCGCGTGCGGTGGCTCAGGCGGAGCAGAACACTCCGCAAAAAGAAAGCCATGCCGAACAGAGCGACACAGATGAAAACGATACGACAGAGAATACTGATGGCGAAGACCAGTCGGAACCGGCAAAGGAAATTCCCTGGCAGGAAAAATATTCGGACGACGTTGGGAAAGTTCTGGCCGTCGATCGATCGACTTACCCAAAATACACTTTGACCGGAAACGAGCTGTATGTGCGGGCTGTCATTAAATCCAGTCGACCGCACCCCAACCCCTCGATGGACGATCAGTTTGAACAGGCCTGGACTCAGCCGGTGGGATGGCAAGCACACATTTCGAGTTCTGGAAACAAGTAATCGCCCGGCAATAAAAACTTCAGAGCCAGAACTAACCGCCGAATACCACATCGGTACTTGAAAAACTGGTGCCGTAATTTTTGGCCAGCGTTACCACCTGGTTTAACCCGTTCAGAAACTGTTGCTGATCCAGAACTTGTAGCGGGTGAATAAACGCCGACCACAATGTTTCGTCCTTAATGCAGTATCGGGCATCCAGGGCTCGATCAAAATTGGCCCGCATCAAAACCAGCATGCCTTCGTCGGGCATCTCGCCGATATCAGCCACCGGCGTCATGATTCGCATTCGGTTATGCGTTTCATCAGTCATGACGAAAACCAGCGATTCAGCGAACTCGAATTTCCAGAATCCCGGCTGGTCCTCAATCATCTTTGTGGCGTTCTCGACAATCAGTTCACGCAAATGCCGGTTGTCCATGTATGCAGGAGAGATCATTGTGATACCTGTGCAGAAGGAGATGAGTTAATGCCGGGCGATATTATAAACGAGTTTCCGTGTAGTCTGAAGCAAGAGCTGCTACCGACCGAATTCTTTGGCCTGATATTCGAGGGATTTTTCAAGCAAGTCCTGAACTGATTCGAACCGTTTGAGGTGGATTCCACCATCCGGATTGAAATCGTAAATTTCTCCATTGTCGACCAGCACACAATGGACGGTGCCTGTTCCCGGCGCCCAACCGAATGGAAACAGGCGATAGTCGTACCAGGTCTTGGGGAATTCATTTGTTTCGTATGGCTTCGCATCGAACTCATACAAATTACACAATTCTTTGTAGTCCGAGATCGCTCGCTCCAGCGGATTCAAACCAAAGGTAGGAAACAGTTCGTCCTCGTAATTAATTTCCCAGGGCTGACCGCCACAAGTTTCATATAGCTCGACAATTTCGCTCGGCAGTTTGGCGCCGGGAGTCCTTTGCGCCAGCGCTTCGGAAGCGGCCTCAAGTTGTTCACTCGCCGGGATTGGTAGAAACGCCTCTCTGGCTTCAGCGGGAATTTTTTCGATTAGCTCGGTGAACAATTGTTTGATACTCATGGGTTGGTCCACCCGATATGCTGAATTTGAGAATAGGTTCAAATAATTTGGCAGCTAAAGCAGGCTATGGGACCTGCCAAATCTCCACCTGTCTTTTACAATCGCAATTCTTTACTTGCAAGTCTCCCACGATGTCCGAACAGCTTGACCCATCCGAACTACCAATCGACGAGCCGGCGATCAGTAAACTGGTTGCCATGTTTTATCGGCGAGTCCGCGAAGATGATTTGCTTGCTCCCATGTACCCGGCAGATGACTGGGAAGGTGCAGAGCAACGTTTGCGGGACTTTTTGATTTTTCGATTTACCGGTAACGACCGGTATATTCAAGACCGTGGGCACCCGCGACTGGGAATGCGGCATGCGGATTTCAAAATTGGAATCGCCGAACGAGACCGCTGGTTGCAACTGATGAACGAAGCGATTGTTGAAGCTGAAATCGATCGCAATTATGTGATCAATCTGCAAAACTTCTTTGGCAATGTTGCCGAGTTCCTGCGAAAAATTACTCCCGACAAATGAAGGACGAGTCTAAACGTCCAGTCGTTCCAATTTGGTCTGCGTAATTTCTGCATCGACTTTACCCGTATGGGCAGTTGAAGCGGGTTCGAACAACATCAGTTTGACAGGACCATGCGCGATGACTCTGTGCTCGATGGCGCGAGGCACCACATAAAACTCGCCGGGAGTCAGGCGGAAAGACTGTTCCGCACCCGCTTCTCGCAACAGGATCTCCAGTTCACCTTCCACGACAAAGAATAACTCGTCTTCGTTTTCGTGAGCGTGCCAGGGAACTTTGTCACCATCAAGTTTGGCGACCTTGACCATTTGTCCATTCAGTTCGCCGACCACTTTGGGGCAGAACAGTTCGTCAAACATTCCGAAACAGTTTTCCAGGTTGACTACTTGATTCATTGTTTTGTGCCTTTTTTGTTAGCTCAGTTGAACTCGGTTCAGCCAGCCACGGGCGAACCGTTCCTGGCTGGAATTGTTGCGCATAATTTCGATGTACTTCATGGCTTGCAGGATATTGAGGATTTTCAGCAAATAGTCAGGTTGCCCGTCTTCAAGTTCCAGGAAATTTTCAAGCGCGCCGATCGTGGCCTGCCCGACTTTGCCATCAACCTCGATGTCCTCGTAATTTTGCTGATCTCGATTCAGCAAATTCAGACCGTCCTGCAAGTACTTGACCGAAGTGGCAACTCCCTGATTGACGCCGGTATCGAATACCTTGTTGGCGACTTGCTGATTGGAAATTTCATCGCCCTTGATTGGATCCCAGAATTTTTCCCGGTATAGTTGCCGCGACAAATCGACTAACCGCTGGTCGTCGTTGATTCGTCGCTTAAAGTCATCTGGATAGTCTTTTTTATATTGATCGACGATCTGCCAACCCTCCCAGTCGGGGTGAAAACGCCTGGCGGCACCTCGGTGGGTTTCGCCGCGCCGGTCGACCGGATCGTTGACGGAGCCACCTTCAAACAACTCGGTTTCCCCATAAGCAATTTCAAAGTCAGCCATTTTTTACTTTCGCAAGCGTAGATATTTTCCGGCCCAATTTTCACATTTTACTGGCATTCTGCAACAACGGGGCGAGAAGCGAACGGAAAAACTGCCCACGCCTGAAGAAATCGGACATAGAAGCTCGTCAATGATACAAAAGCAAACCATGAGTATCGCATTGAGCCCCAAATCGAAGGGAGACCGGACGAAAGATTCGCTGGATCTTTCGCGCGCTGACTCCGCGGATTCCGAAGTTGATCAAGCGGACCAGGTTGAGCAAGCGATTGCTTCCGGTCCGGTGACGGCTGCGGCTTTGGAGTCAATTTATGTGGAGTATCGACAGGCGTTGTTTACGCTGGCACTGTCGATTACCGGTTCGCAGCAACTTGCGGAAGATGCGATCCACGATGTGTTTGCAAAGTTGTTTCAAAAGCAGAACCTGCAGTGTGAGTTAGTGCCTTACGTGTTTAAGTCCATCCGGAACACCTCGATAGATCTGGTGAGAAAACGCAAGCGAGGCCAGCGGGTTCAAGAGACGCTGATCAGCGGGTATGTCGGTCCACGAAGTGTTGGCGAGTCGCCTGATCAAGTTTGCACGAAACAGGAAATCCACTCGGCTCTGCATGATGCGATTCAGCAACTGCCGGCTGAACAGCGCGACGCTGTTTTGATGAAAGCCATTGGTGGTTTGACATTTGAGGAGGCGGGTCGAGCTTTGAATGTGCCAACCAAAACCGTGGCCACCCGTTACCGTCGAGCACTCATTCGGCTTGAGAAACTTTTAGAACAAGACAACTGATCGACCAACGCAATTGACCCATTCCCCTGGATCAAACCATGAAGCACAAACACAATCAATCAGGCATTGATCAGAGCAATAATGATCAGAGCAACATTGAGACCAATAACATTGAACGGAATAACATCGAGCAGAATAACATCGAGCAGATGTTAAATGATTTGCCCTTGCGAACTCCATCAACTTCGCTTGACCGGCGAATTCGTCAACTGCTTGACGGGCCCAGTCTGGCGACGGCATCTGTGGCTGTTGATTCCAAAGCTGGTTTGGTCAGCCGATACTCGCAAGCTGCATCGCATGCTCTGGTCGGCTTCGCAGCTTTGCTGTGTGGTGTTTTGCTGGGCGGTTGGCTGGGTCAATTAAAGGCCGAACATGATCCAGCTCAAGGAACACTCGCAGAACGAACGAATGCCTGGACCAACGTGACGACATTCGATGATCGGGCGGTCATCGTGGAAAAAGGATTTTCCTTGATTGATGGCAAGCCCTCGCGAGTCTTCAAGGTCCGAGAGCTTGATGATTCGTCTCAGGAGTCGCGTGATGTGGTTGTCCCATCCAAAGAAATTTAGTCCCTCGTTTCAAAACGCTTAAACAGAACAATTGCCTGGAGTTAAACTCATGAAATCAATCGTTGCCATATTCGTTTTTGTTGCCCTGTCAGTCGGTGGGGCGGTTTTTGGAGTCCAATCGGTCAGTAACGAACCGGGATCAGAGATTCAATCGGCCGTGCAGATGCCGGCAATGTCGACATTGGAATTGCCGACTACCCAGGATTCAAATAGCGAAGCTCCAATTGACGAGCGATTGATTTCGTGAGCTCACGTCGAAGAGATCGATGCCGCTTTACGTAGGCACGT